>DMVM01000069.1:8648-14756 GCA_003476705.1 Coprothermobacter sp. | reverse complement strand
AAAAAATGGCGGAGAGGGAGGGATTCGAACCCTCGGTACGACTCACATCGTACCCCCGCTTAGCAGGCGGGTGCCTTCGGCCACTCGGCCACCTCTCCGCTTTTCCTAACTAAGTATATCATGCCTTACGAAAATCTGAAGACAAATCCAGCTCCACTCGAGCCAGCACCAGCCATACTTTAAACGGCGAGCACTTATACAAAACTCGACTCGTTGCTCCCGTAGTCATCACATCATCTAGCACTATGTCAGCGGTTGCCCCTGTGGGTACAAATGCGTCATGCAAGTTTACCATACGCGCTGACCGCGACAGTGTCTTTTGCGGCATGGTTGCACGTGTTTTTACATAAGCGGGTACCACAGCACAGTTCCCAGTCTTCTGAAGGCCTGCCAAAAAAGAAAACAAGTGATTCCCAAAATAGGGATAGCTTTCTCCGTAACGTGGAACGTAAGAGACCACCTTGCCTTGAAGTAGACGATTGTAAGTAATGCCCATGAGTTCCCCGAGCCTAAAGCCCAAAGCATGATCACCCTGAAACTTCCACTGCTTCACTAAAGATTTAACTTGGCCGTAGTAAGAGTACGCATAATGAACGGTGTATTTGCCAAAAGTGACCTCACGTGGGTCTGGGTTAGGGATTACCCAGGGCTTACTGACTTCATCGACATAGTCAGCATACCATGAAAACAGAGAAAACATCGTTTAACTATACAGCTTCAATATGACCATAGTCAAGTGGTAGAATGACTTCATGGACAATGATCAGATAAGAAAACCAGCGTGGATCAAAACTAATCTTAAGGACAGTGAAACCGCAAAAGGTGTGCGCCAGGCTCTCGAAGGATTGGGTCTAAATACTATCTGTGTGGAAGGCCGCTGCCCCAATATTGGCACTTGTTTCAACCATGGAACGGCCACCTTTCTAATCATGGGAAGTATTTGCACAAGACACTGTCTGTACTGTAACGTACAGTCAGGTAAGCCTCAACCACTGGACAAAACCGAACCGCACCGTGTGGCACAAGCAGTGAAAAGGCTCGGCTTAAAATACGTTGTGCTGACCAGTGTAACCAGAGACGATCTAGAGGACGGTGGGAGCGTCTTTTTCCGGCAAGTGGTTGAAGAGGTTAAAAAGGTCAACCCAAATACGAAAGTAGAGGCGCTGGTACCAGACTTCAAGAAAAATGAAGAGCATTGGAACGCGTTCATAGCACCTCAGTTAGATGTCTTTGCTCATAACGTTGAAGTGGTAAGACCTTTGTTCCCAAAACTCAGACCTGCTGGAGATCTTGATGTTTCACTGAGCATGCTCAAATTCTTTAAGAGCAAAGGCTTTCTAACAAAAACAGGCTTCATGGTTGGTGTGGGTGAATCCATGGAAGACATAGTGAATATGCTGGAAGAACTACTTAAGACTGGTGTAGATATTGTCACTATTGGTCAATACTTGCAGCCATCAAAGAACCATTGGCCCGTACACAAATACTATACTCCGGAAGAGTTTAAACAGCTTTCAGAAATAGGTCAATCCCTTGGTATACCAGCCGTAGTGTCTGGCCCCATGGTAAGATCGTCTTACCTTGCTGATCAATATTTTTCACAGCTAAGTGAACCCCACAACCACTGAAACGTCGTCACACGGGGGTAGTCAGTCTTTTTTACTTCAAATGGTGTTTCCACTTGTAGCTTAAGCTGAGAAGCAATTTCCAAACCCTTCTTCATATGCTCTTTTTTCCAAATCCCCAAGGTAATTCTGTCACTAAAAGACTCCCACTCGGAATTCAACTTGCCAGAGAACATCAATAGAACATCGTTAAAACCAAGAGCCATTTCTGAGCATGGAGAAGTGCTCTCTAGAACCCAACGGATAGGCTTTACAAGGTCGCGAGCCAAGGAAGTGAGCGGTTCAACCTCTTCTCCCTCCCCCACCAGTACTATGCCACCCACAGCATCAGCATTCTTTCTAAGAAAATTCATTGCACGCCGCAAACTTAATACTTCGTGACCAAAGGTTAGCTGTCTGCACCACGGAAAATCATTGTTAAGCACGATCCCTGTGCAACCAAAGGAAGGCCATAAAGCCGTGGAATAATCAATGAAGTTTACTATCACAGTATCGAATCACTCCCCTTACATCACATTTTAACGCACTAACCTTCTTCATAACCACATATGACTACGCATACCAATAAAACAACACTCCATACCAAAACAAAAAAGGCACGTCCCCGTTTTTCACCTTTAAGGACGTGCCTCTGAAAATGCCTTAGCAGTTAAGCATAGTGGCAGGCGACCAAATGCCCAGGCTCGACCTCGCGTAGCTCTGGTTGATCGGTTCTACACTTTTCCGTCGCATAGGGGCAACGAGTGTGGAACACACACCCTGATGGTGGATCAATCGGAGAAGGAATTTCTCCTTGCAGTAAGATGCGCTCTCGCTTGTAATCAGGATCAGGTACGGGTACCGCAGATAACAAAGCTTGAGTGTATGGGTGACGCGAATGCTGGAAAACGTCTGCGTTGCTACCGTATTCCATTACCTTACCCAAGTAAAGAACAAGCACTGAGTCGCACATGTGCTTAATTACAGATAAGTCATGAGCAATAAACAAGAAGGAAAGCCCTAGTTCTTTCTGCAAATCGATCAATAAGTTTGTGATCTGTGCTTGAATGGAAACGTCCAGAGCACTTATTGGCTCGTCGGCGACAATAAATTTGGGGTTCAGTGCCAGTGCGCGAGCAATACCGATGCGCTGACGCTGTCCACCACTAAACTCGTGAGGATATCTTCTAGCGTGTTCAGGCCTCAATGTAACCAGGTCAAGAAGTTCGTACACCCTTTTTTCTCTCTCTTGAGCTGTCATATTCGTGTGTACGATGAGAGGTTCTGCTATGATTTCTCCAACAGTCATCCTCGGGTTCAAAGAAGAATAAGGGTCCTGGAAAATGATCTGCATGTCTTTCTTCATGGACCTAAATGATCTGTAATCCAAAGCCGTTATGTCAACACCATCAAAAATGACCTTCCCTCTGGTCAGAGGTATAAGCCTTAACACGAGGCGTCCAATAGTAGTTTTTCCGCTTCCTGTTTCTCCTACCAAACCCACCGTCTCGTGTGCCCTAATATTAAAACTCACTCCATCCACAGCTTTAACGTGTCCCCGAACAGTGCCAAACAATCCTCTCCTTATGGGGAACCACTTAACCAGGTCATGAACTTCAAGCAGGATGTCATTATTACTCATGTTTTGTCTCCTCCTTCGTGTGGAGCCAGCAACAAACTATGTGTCCTGGGCTCACTTCCACTTCAGGTGGTTCCTCAACTCTGCATCTATCAAACACATAGGGACATCTGGGATGGAACTTACATCCAGGGGGTGGGTTATACGGTGAAGGAAGGTTACCCATGATACCCGGCAGATGTTCCTTTTGCCCACCTTTATCCAAACGAGGAACCGAAGCCAACAATCCTTCGGTATAAGGATGTTTCGGGTTGTGGAAAATATCCCTAACTGCTGCCTTCTCCACTATGCGGCCCAAATACATCACAGCAATTCTATCAGCATTCTGAGCCACCACGCCCAGGTTGTGGGTAATCAAAATAATGCTCATGCCAAACTGCTCCTGCAGTCTGTTCATAAGATCCAAAATCTGAGCTTGAATGGTAACGTCCAGCGCTGTTGTTGGCTCATCTGCAATGAGTATTTCAGGATTAGTGGAAAGAGCCATGGCTATCATGACCCTCTGCCTCATACCACCCGACATTTGGTGTGGATAGTCATCCACCCTCTTTTCAGGAGCTGGTATACCAACCACCTTCAGCATTTCAATGGCGCGTTCTCGCGCCTCTTTGTTACTTATACCTGGATTGTGTACCATGACTGCTTCCATAATCTGATCTCCCACTGTGTAAACTGGATTCAACGCGGTCATTGGTTCCTGGAAGATCATAGAAATCTTGTTACCACGTATGTGCCGCATGTGCTCCTCAGACTGTTCGAGAATGTTTATCTCTTGTCCAGTCTCCTTATCTTTGAACCAGATTTCGCCACTCTCTACACGAGCTTGAGGTTTGGGAAGCAGGCGCATCACAGTTAGCGCTGTAACGGATTTCCCACAACCAGACTCTCCCACAACCCCCAAAGTCTCGTTGTCAGGCACTTCGTAAGAAACGCCTTGTAGAGCATGTACGATGCCGTCCTCAGTGTAAAACGTAACCTGAAGATTTTTTATCTCTAAGATATTACCCTTTTCCATCAATGTCACCTCACAGCTTCATTCTGGGGTCCACTGCGTCCCTTAAACCATCGCCTGCAAAGTTAAAGGAAAGCACAGTGAAGAACAGCAATGCACCAGGGATAAATATCATGTTCCAGTATCGCACGATTTGCTGTGGACTGTTTATGAAGTTAACCGCAACGTTTAGTATTTGTCCCCATGACGTGGCAGGTGGTTGAATGCCAAAGCCCAAGAAGGACAAACTAGCTTCCGACAAAATGTTGCCAGCAACTGCAAGTGATGCAGCAACAACCACAGGAGCAATAACATTTGGGAATAAGTGTTTACTCAAGACCCTGCTCGTGGGAACGCCAATGGCCTGCGCTGCTTCAATGAATTGCTGCTCCTTAAGTGAAAGAACTTGGCCACGAACCAATCTGGAGAGGCCCATCCAGCCAAACAGAGCCAGCACAAGCACCATCGGTAGAATGGAACCAAATACACCTAATCCCATTCCTTCTGTTAAACTCTTTGTCCAGCGTCTAAGAAGCGGTGACAACGCTAGCAGCAGTGGCATAGTCGGTATGGAGAGCATGATATCCACAAATCTCATGAGAAGCGAATCAACGATGCCCCCAACATATCCAGCAACCAAACCAATTAAGCTACCAAGTATGACAGCTATCAATGCCGATGCAATACCAATAGCAAACGAAACCTTACCACCAAACATGATTCTGGCCAAAAGGTCTCTTCCTTGGTCATCCGTACCAAGGGGATGCCCAGGTGCTCCCACAGGCAATCCTGGTGGGCTTAGATATCTTGTTAGATCCATATAGGACGCGAAGGGTTGATTTCCGTTGCTGTCAGTGTAGGTGGCTACCATGCTAATTATCTGCATACCTGCAGAAGCCAAATCACTTCTACTCCAAGAAAGCTCACTCAAAGCTTGATAGTCGCCCGCTGCAGCCTTTGCTTTAAGATCATTTGCTCTCGCTAGCGTCTGTTCAAAATCAGTTAGCATGGTGCCAAGATATTCTTTGAGCCCTGGATCTTTCCCAATTGCTTGATTAATCTTATACATGTAGAAGTTAGCAACATCCTCTTCAAAAATGTTTTCAGCTGGATCAAGTGTATAGAATACCGGTCCAATAAAGGAAAAGATGAACACGAAGACCAGTATCCACAACCCCACAATGGCGAGTTTGTGGCGTCTGAATCTACGCCACACCGCACCCCAGAAAGAATAACTCTCTTGCGCTACCTCGTAATCATCGTTCGTAGCGCCGTTATTTGTATTGTTATTGAGTTTCTTTTCTTGGTCCTTATCGGCCATCGCTACTCCCTCCTCATCCTAAGCGGACTCGGGGATCAACCACCGAGTACAGTATGTCCGCCAGAAGGTTGCCTACTATGACAAGCGAGATCGTTAACACAAGGTTAGCCATTAATGTCATTTGGTCGTTGGCACCCAAGGCGTCTATGTACAGCTTTCCTAGACCGTTAATACTAAATATGGTTTCAGTGATTGGTGCAGATCCAAGAATACCAGGCAATGACAGTGCAAGCAGTGTAACAATGGGTATCAAGGCATTTCTGAGTGCGTGTTTCCTCACTACAACCGCCTCAGGCAAACCTTTTGCCCTTGCAGTTCTAATGTAGTCCATGTTAAGAACTTCAAGCATGGAAGAACGAGCGTAACGTACGAATCCTCCCATTCCCAAAATAACAAGTAACATTAGAGGAAGAATGAGGTGTCTGCCATACTCAATGGTTTTCTCGAATATGGTTGCTACCTCTGGGTGAAAGCCTGGCGTCATCAAACCAACATTGAACAATGGCCAAGTTATTACAAAGAAGAACAAGGCAACCACACCAAAGAAAAATGA
>DMVM01000069.1:0-8561 GCA_003476705.1 Coprothermobacter sp. | reverse complement strand
GAGACGGGAATTCGCTCAGTGACTACACTGAACACCGACCTTTTTGCCATGATAGAGTACCCCCATTCACCCGTGAAGAAGTTATACAGCCACAAAACATACCGTGTGAAAGGGTCTCTATCATAGCCATAAATTCTTCTTAGCCTTTCCACCTGAGAAGCCAACCTAGGATCCTGACGCATGCCTTCAAATGGGTCGCCAACCAATGAGAACAGTATAAAAGCAATCATTGTGGCGATGAGGAACGTCGGGATCAACTGCAAAATTCTCCTGATCAGGTAATTCATCCAACTTACACTCCCTTCCCTTGGGACTATTTTCTATAAATTATACAGCACCAATCTAAAAACAGCGAAGGGGACCTCTTCACCTTTGAGAGGTCCCCTCCCTCAACACAATTTGACCCTTAACTCGGGGCGAGGTGATGTCAGAATTAATATTCTTCAGGTAGCATTCCGGGCTGTGCCTTTTCTTGTTCTGGCTTCTCCACAACCAGCGCTTCAGTGGTCAATACCATGGCAGCAATGGATGCTGCATTCTGCAGGGCCGAACGAGTGACCTTTGTAGGGTCAATGATTCCTGCTTCAAACATGTCAACGTATTCACCCTTTATGGCCTCGAATCCAACGGGGTATTCCCTCTTCTTCAGTTCCTCGACTACCACTTCTCCGGCAAAGCCTGCATTTTCAGCTATTACCCGAGCAGGTTCCAAAAGTGCCTTTTTCACGATGGTAGCACCAATGAGTTCATCATTTTCCAGTGGCAGCTTGTCAAGTACGGTGGAAGCCTTTACCAGGGTTACACCACCGCCAGCTACAATGCCTTCTTCCATGGCAGCTTTAGTAGCTGAAACAGCGTCTTCCACTCTGTGTTTCTTTTCTTTCATTTCTGTTTCAGTAGCAGCTCCAACCTTTATCACCGCCACGCCACCAGCCAACTTAGCTAGCCGCTCCTGAAGTTTTTCTTTCTCATACTCGGATTCAGTGGTCTCCAGCTGCTTCCTGATTTGAGCAATACGCTTCTCAATTTCTTCGCTGCTGCCTTTTCCGCCCACAATGGTAGTGCTCTCTTTATCTACTTTTACACTGCGCGCATGTCCAAACATGTCAGGGGTCACGCTCTCAAAGCTGACACCCAGTTCCTCGCTTATGACCTGCCCTCCAGTTACGATGGCAATATCTTGAAGCATTTCCTTACGCCTATCGCCAAATCCGGGTGCCTTTACTGCTACGCAGTTGAAGGTTCCCCTGAGTTTATTAACAACTAAGGTGGCTAAAGCTTCGCCCTCAACATCGTCAGCAATGAGTAGGAAAGACCTTCCATACTGCACAATCTTCTCCAACAGTGGCAAGAATTCCTGTACATTACTAATCTTCTTATCGGTAATTACAATCAGAGGATCCTCCAAAACTGTTTCCATGCGCTCAGGGTCGGTCACAAAATAAGGAGACACATAACCGCGGTCAAACTGCATACCCTCGACAAATTCGAGCTCCATGCCCAAGGACTTGCCTTCTTCAACTGTGACAACACCATCTTTACCAACCTTTTCCATGGCTTCAGCGATTATCCTGCCAATCTGTGGGTCCTTCGCTGAAATGGTAGCCACTTCAGTAATGTCACGCTTTCCACTTACCGGTCTCGATAGCTTCTTAATTTCCTCAGTTACTGCCTCTACAGCTTTCTCAATTCCCCTTCTCAGAGCAATGGGGTTAGCACCAGCTGTAACGTTCTTCATACCTTCCCTAACCATGGCTTCCGCCAAAACAGTAGCGGTAGTTGTTCCGTCACCTGCTACGTCATTGGTCTTTGAAGCAACCTCTTTAGCCAGCTGAGCACCCAAATTCTCATATGGATCTTCTAAGTCGATCTCTTTTGCAATGGTCACACCGTCATTGGTAATAAGCGGTGAACCAAACTTCCTTTCCAATACCACATATCTGCCCTTTGGGCCTAAAGTAGCCTTTACAGCCTTGGAAAGTTTCAATACTCCAGTAAGTAACCTACTCCTTGCCTCTTCATCGAATGCAATCAGCTTCGCTGCCATTATTCACTCACCCCTCCTTAGTTTTCGTGACCAAGTACGGCTAAAATATCTCTCTCAGAGACAATGAGATACTCTTCACCATCAACCTTTACTTCTGTACCAGCATACTTAGAGAACACAACAATGTCACCAACCTGAACCTCTAAGGGTACCTTAGTTCCATTGTCCAGAATCCTTCCAGTGCCCACTGCCAAGACTTTTCCTTTTTGTGGTTTTTCCTTCGCAGTGTCAGGAATCACAATGCCGGACTTTGTTTTTTCCTCTTCCTCCATTGCTTTCAGAAGCACTCTGTCGCCCAAAGGTTTAATCTCCATAAGGACACCTCCTAGCAATTTAGTTAAGAACTTGCTAAGTGATAATATACCATTAGGTAAGGGGAGTTATTCAACACCATCCTTGTTCCATGTTTGGATCAGGTGTCACACAAGAACCGGGCACAACTTTCTCTTGCACGAGCAGAGCCGCGTAAACAGCCACCATATCGGCATTGTCTGTACTCAGCTGCGCGCTGGGGAAAATAACACGTTCGCCAAAATGTTCCTGCATTCTTTGACGCAGAAACTCGGAGGCAGACACTCCTCCACCCACCACAAGTGGATAAGGATACTTCTTGAGCACCTTTTCTATGCGATCCAACAAGTGGTTGACCACCGCTTCCATGAGAGAGGCAGCCAATACTTCGTTAGAAGTCTTACCCTTGTATTTCAGAGCAGCTGTCTTAAGTCCGGAAAACGAGAAATTAAAAGAATCCTCATTTTTAAGCGGTAGTGGCATGGTGACTCGCTCTTTTATCGTTAGAGCTAGGTTATCAATTTCTGCACCCGCCGGGTACCTCATGCCTAGTGACCTACCAACTTTGTCCAAGCACTCTCCAGCAGCATCGTCATAGGTCCAGCCAAGCACCTTCGGATCAGCCCATTTCTCAATTAGATAAAAGGAGGTATGGCCTCCAGAAACCACTAATCCCAAAACGGGCAGCTCAATTCTTCGCTCCAGCGCCGCTGCCGCCACATGAGCTACTACGTGGTTTATACCCATGACAGGGACTTGCCATCCTCTGGATAATCCAAGTGCTACACTAACACCGGTAAGCAAAGCAGGCAACAATCCAGGCCCAGCAGTAACGGCAATTAAGTCTGGTTTAACAACGTCTTTTAACAAAACCGGAAGTACTTCCAGATGGCGCCGAGCCGCAGCCTCAGGGAGTACCCCGCCAAAGGCCTCATGTAAGTCGATCTGCGAAAAAACCCTGCTTTGCTCAACCTTATCCCCATTTAAGCAAGCCACGGCAGTCTCATCACAGCTGGTTTCTATGGCTAAGATTCTATATCCCATAAATCCTTATGCTCCTTATTGCTCTTCCTTTTTAGTAAGGTCTTTAACCATAACAAAAGCATCGGATCCATCTTGGTAATAATTCTTTCTCACGCTAACTTTTTCAAAACCGTGTTTGTTATACAGTCTTATGGCTACTTCGTTGTCAACGCGTACTTCTAGAAAAACGTGTTTAAATCCGCTATTTACGAGCCATATTAAAGCTTGCTGCAGTAGTTTATTTCCAATGCCTTTGCCCTGGTAGTCTGGATCCACAGCAATGGAAACAATGTGTGCTTCAGGAAAAATACACCAAAGGCCAATGTAGCCTACGACCTCATCAACCCGAAGAAGGCGGGCAACGAAGTACTTAGAAAGCCTTCTGTCGCGTAGGTCCCTTTCGATGCTACTACGACTCATCGGGTAGCTAAAAGCTTTCTTGTCCACATCGTAAATGGCATCCAAATCCTCTTCTGTGGCTTCCGTAATTTCAAATTCTATTATTTCCACAGTTTGTACTCCACTGCCACTTCTTTCATGTACTCTACCTTGAGCAATTCCCAGCCGGTACGGCCAGGTAGCCCACGTTTCTGCATGAATTGTTCTAAATCCGCTAAGGTGAGTGGACGATCTTGGTCCAGAACCCTTGCCACATCTGTTTTGGGTATGTCGTTGAATATGCCCCGTTTCAGTTCTCGGAAATTTGCCCGGTAGCTTCCATAGTACTCATCTTTTCGGGACATAATCAGGTACCAACCTTCAGCGCCTTCGCTGTCAATGAGGTCGAATACGTTCAAAGGAATTAGAGGCAGTTCTCTTGACAGGCCTAAGCCCAATGCATAACCCACCCCAACGCGTGTGGAGGTGAAGCGTCCGGGTCCCACAGCCACTGCTACAGCATCAAGATCTTCTGGAATTTCTATTGTGCACAGGGCTTCCAAAGTCTTACCCTGTAAAACAAACCATTTAAAAGGAAATTTCTTCTCAGGCTCGTAAATGCCAGCTACCTCATTCGGAAACGCAGTCTGTATTAAGAGTACTTTGTGAATGTTATGCACCTGCAGTCATCCTCCAAAACCTTAAAGATCACCTTCCAGTGTGACAGGGACAGTAAATCGGGAAAGCGCCCAGGCCATTCCACAACCACAAGACCATCTTCCAAAAACTCTTCCAAACGTATATCCCAAAGTTCTTTAATGCTAGATACCCTGTAAAAGTCCAAGTGATACAAGTGTCCACCATCGGGCATGTTGTAAATCTTAAGCAAGTTAAAAGACGGCGACGAAACCTTTGCACCCGGGGCTAGATGACGAGCCACGCCACGAATAAACGTAGTTTTACCTGCTCCTAGTACACCAAAAAGAAGCACTAGATCACCCTTCTTCAGATTAGTAGCAAATGTACTTCCAGCTTCCACTGTTTCCTCAGGTGTACAAGCTTTGATCAACCTTTAACAACCCCCATAGGCCTCATCCTTGCTACTTTGCTGTTTAAGCCCAATGCTTCTACCACATGCACCACTTCGTCCACGTCTTTATAGGCTTCAGGAGCTTCTTCTAAGAGCGTTTCCCGTTCTGCGCTCCTTACCAATATGCCTTTTTCACCCAAATTGTCCATAAGCGTTCCATAATTACCTTTCCTTATGGCTTCTTTTCTACTCATAACTCTGCCCGCACCATGGCACGTGGAACCCCACGATTTTTCCATGCTACCCGGCAGTCCAACGAGCAAGAAGGAGCTTGAACCCATACTACCGGGGATAATGACAGGTTGACCAGTGTTTCCATAAATGGAAGGCAACTCTGGCTGATGCGCAGAAAACGACCGAGTTGCTCCCTTTCTGTGAACTACTACTTCTCTTTCCATGCCATCAACCATGTGTTTTTCTAACTTTGCAATGTTATGAGCCACATCATAAATGACAGTAATCTGGTCCTTTATTTCGTTGCCAAATACCTTGGCAAAACCTTTCCTTATGTAGTCAGTAATCACTTGACGGTTAGCCCAAGCAAAATTCGCTGCACACTGCATCGCTGCCCAGTAATTCTGACCTTCTTCACTCTTAAAAGGAGCTGCAGCCAGCTGCTTATCAACAAGTTTAATGCCGTACTTCTTTGAGGCTTTGAGCATGACATCGATGTAATCTGTGGCGACTTGGTGCCCTAATCCACGAGAACCCGTATGCAGCATTATGGTCACTTGTCCCAGCGAAAGCCGCATTTCCTTAGCAACGGCTTCATCGAAGAGTTCATCTACCTTCTGAACTTCCAGGAAGTGATTTCCAGAACCCAATGTTCCCAACTGTTCCAGACCACGTTCTTTGGCTCTCTTGGATACCTTGCTCGCATCGGCGCCCTTTAACTGCCCTTGCGACTCGAGCCTCTCTAAATCCTCAAACGTTCCATATCCCTGTTCTACTGCCCATTTTGCACCCATTTCCAAGACTTTATCCAGTTCTCTTACCGAAAGTTTTATGAAGCCTTCAGACCCTACCCCACTAGGGACTTCTTTGCACAGAACATCCAAAAGGTCGCCCAATTTAGGTCGAACTTGCTCCTCTGTCAGTGGTGTAACTAGCAGTCTGACACCGCAGTTTATGTCAAAACCAATACCTCCGGGAGTAATCACACCATGATCTGCATCAAAAGCCGCCACACCACCAATGGGAAAACCATAACCCCAGTGGATATCAGGCATGGCAAGAGAGTATCTAAGTATACCAGACAGAGTAGCTACGTTCACTACCTGCTCCAACGCCTTATCTGCCTCGGCTTGTTTAAATATGGTTTCGGAAGCAAAAACACGCCCCGGTACTCGCATACCTTCCTTTGCCCCCAAAGGAATTTCGTACACGAACTTATCTACTTGCTTCCACACAATTGACCACCTCCTTTCTTTGGTTACCGATCACCCATCCTCATCACACGTCAAAAATCATCTGCGCCGAAAACCCAAACTTGTGCAATGTAAAAGCCTTCACAGCCTGCTTTCTCTTACTTTGCTCAGCCGTCGTTAGCTCTGCTCTTAAATAACAGCTGCAACCCAAATGGTATTCCTTTAAGCTTAACTTCAGTGGAGCTTCGTTCTTATCCATGTAGAACACCACTTCGTTCAGAAACTTGAACCAAAGCTCCGTTTCCGTGTCTCCATAAAGTTCTACATTATGTGTAACCTCAGAAGAACCAACTTCATGGAAACTCCACTCTCTCAAAGCATCCAAACAGGATTGAAAGAGCTCCTCAGTAGATTCTCCACTTACCTCAACGCCCAAATCCGCTGTATGATCCAAAAACCTGTACGACATACAAAAATCACAGCCTTCCTCAAACCAATCGGTTGATCAAAGTTCTTAGAACTTTCTTCCCCATGGAAGCCTTGGAACAAACCGGTATGTCACTCATGCTTAAGGGAAGCCATTCTCTGCCTGAGCGGTAAAGCATATTCTCGTTACAAGAAACCCCTATTACTGGGCCAGTAGATTCATTAGCTTTATGTATAAAAATACCTGCAGCGCCTCTATTTCTCTTGGGTATTTCATCTATGTCCGTTCGCTTAGCATATGCGTTTTCTGTCATAGTAATAATGTATTCCTGTTTTAAGCACGTCGCTCCCACTACTCGGTCCCCTTCATAAGTTCTCATAACCTTAACTCCGCCTGTACGAAGCCCACGTTCTGGGATACTCTCCACATCCAAACGCAATGCCTTGCCCTGAGCACTAATAACGACAAGTTCTTTGCTAGTTACAGGAATTATGACTGATACCATGTCGCCTGGGTCAAGCAGGAAGTAATAACCACCTCGAGATGGAATCTTTTCCACGTCCAATCTGAAACGTTTTCCTTTTCCTTTTTCACTGATGGCAATAAGCTCCTGGTTTTGAGTCCCTAATAGCAGCACTTTCTCATCATTCCCCATAGGAAATAGGGCATTCAAAGCTACGCCACGTTGGCTTTCAGGGATTTCGTAAGCAGATATGCAGAATATCTTTCCAAAGTTCGTCAGGAACATAACCGGGTCACTTCCCTGCACCTCAATAAAGTCCACCAAGTTTGTCTGCGTTTTTGACCTTCTAATGATGCCGTAATCCAACAGTTCAATGAAGAATGTCTCCTCGGCAGCTTGCACTGTCTCTGTTTGCTGATCTGAGAATCCAATTAGCGTTCTTCTTGGATCAGCAAACAGTTTTTTCACATGTTTAAGCTCCTCAGCAATGACTTCCAGTAGCTTGGTTTCACTGTTAAGTATTTCAGTGTATTCAGCAATGGCTTTCAGAAGGGATTCCAGCTCTTGCTCAACTTTTTCCTTTTCCATGTGTACCAAAGATCTAAGCTTTATTTCCAACACAGCCTCTGCTTGTACCTCTGTTAGGCCTATCTGTGACATGAGGCGTTTCTTTGCCTGATCTGTGGTTTCCGCATTCCGGATAATATCAATAACCAAATCAATGTTATCCAGCGCCTTAAGAATACCCTCTACAACTTCGCGACGCTTCGAAGCTTTATCCAGCAAATAACGTGTTCTTCTTAAAACGGTCTCTTTTCTAAAATCCACGAATGAGGCGATGTAATCACGCAGGGTCAGTTGAACAGGAGCCCCGTCTTTTAGTGCAACCATGTTAATCGCAAAGCTGTTTTCCAAAGCCGTCTGTTCATACAGTTGGTTAAGAATGTGCTGGAAACTGGCGCCTTTCTTGAGCTCCAACACCACCCTGACGCCCTGCCTGTTACTTTCGTCTCTGACCTCGTCAACACCGGACAACTTTCTATCGCGAATGAGCTGCGCAATTTGTGACACCAGTTCCGCTTTGTTGACCATGTAAGGTATTTCATAAATAACTAACCTGCGTTTTTGCCCGTGTCCCTCTTCCAACTTAGCTCGTCCACGTACGCGAATTACGCTCTTCCCTTCTTCATAGACCTTTATAAGATCTTGGGGATTAATAATTTGACCGCCAGTTGGAAAATCCGGACCTTTAACAAACCTCATAAGTTGCCTAGATGTTGCTTCCGGATTGCGAAGGAAGTGCAACGTGGCATCGATGATTTCACCCAAGTTGTGAGGTGGAATGTACGTCGATACACCTACGGCAATTCCACTGGAACCATTAACCAAGAGCTGCGGAAACACAGCGGGAAGAACTTCGGGCTCCTTTAAACTGCCATCGAAGTTCGGTACCCAGTTTACCGTGTCCTTATCTA
>DMVM01000052.1 GCA_003476705.1 Coprothermobacter sp. | reverse complement strand
CATGGAGGTGTACGTAGTGGAGTTTAAACCATTATATAAACAGGATGCGAAAAGTGAAGAAGAAATGAAGGTTTTTGAGGCACTAGAAGGAGTCATAGATCCTGAAATTGGCTTTGACGTGGTTAATCTTGGTCTGATCTATGGTTTGGAAGTAACCGATCAAAGTGTTAATGTGAAAATGACTATGACGTTTGCAGGATGCCCCTTAATGGATTACATGGTTTCGCAGGTTAGAGAAATACTAAAGTCTTTAGCTATAAGGCCTGAGGTTAATGTAGACTTGGTTTTTGAACCTGCATGGACGCCAGAATTTATCAATCCAGCAATTATGAACCCAGAGGCTGCTAAATAGCAGCCTCTTTTCGTTTATTTATGGTATTTTTCTCCTTTGATAATCGTCAGTGCGCGGTATAACTGTTCAAGAAAAAACAACCTTGCCAGTTCGTGTGGAAATGTCATAAGAGACAGCGAAATTCGCATTTGTGCATTATCCTTGAACGCTTCAGAAAAACCTTCTGGCCCACCGATATAGAAATAGACATCATTTGATTGAGTGGTGAGCAGATCTCCAATGAAAGAAGCAAACTCTTCCGATGTCATTAACTTACCTTGGGCGTCCAATACTATGTGAAACCCCTCTTTAGTAATTAAGTTGAATGGGTTTTCTTGTTTTGTCTCCACCATAGTTATTGGTATGTAATGTTTAATGCGCTCGTAGTAGTCTTTTACACCTTCGACTACATACCCATTTTTCAGCTTTCCTACTGCTACAATGTGAACTTTCATGCTTTCATTTTATGAGAAGACTCTGCGAAAGGGTGTCTGTTTATCAGAAGAAAGAGATCGCTGAAAACGGTATGGCTGAATCAAAAAGATTTTGTGCGAGCTGGGGTTTTAGTTGAATGAAGAGCCGGCCAGTAGAAGCCGACTCTTCATTTCTCTAACGTCCAAGTAAGACTTTTGCTGCTACAAAGCCTAAGAAAATACCCACAATACCCATTACGCCAGAAAGGGTAGCAGGAGCAGGAACCGGTAATTTCAGAAATGCAAACAAGAACCCTACCAAGAACCCGACAATGGTAGCTAATAGAGTCTCAAGCAACTTATCATCACTCCTAACCTACTACTCATTATGTAGAGCATTTATAAACGTCTAGCTTAAATATTTTACATAAGGCTTGTGGGCTTTTTCCAGGCTATATAATAGCAGTGAGGTGAAAACTCTTTGGACAGTACAAAAGATCGCGTGCTCAAGAATTTAAGACGTGTAGATGGACAAATACGAGGTATAGAATCGATGATTAGTGAAGGAAGAAGCTGTAGCGAAATCTTGTATCAAATTGTAGCTGCCCGCGAAGCTCTGAAACGGGTAGGAGTTGAAATAGCTAAACAGCACATCTGCCAACGGACTTCTGAAGGCGAAGACATGGAGCAAGAAATTGAAAAGATTATCAAAATCATTGCATCTTTGTCTTAGGGTGATCTTATGAAGTGGAGGTTTTTCCTTGTCTTGAGCATACTTGGGATCATTGCAGGTGTTTTGTTGATTTTTTCTCTTGTCGTGCCTGCTCCATATGGGAAATTGATTGTTTCTGCTCCTTCAAACTTTAGCGTCTTTGTGGATGGGAAACCTTTCGAATCAGGTACTGTGGCTGCAGGAAGACATGTGGTAGAAGCCAAGTATCACAATTTAGTACTAATGAAACAGGATGTCTATGTAAAACCCGAGGAAAATACACACGTAAAGTTTTCAGCGGAAGGTCTTTTGCTTTATGGCCCACCAAACTCCTATTTTGCTGTGAAAACAGCGGAAGGCACATATAACGCGAAAGGCGAATACCTATGGCTACCATCATTCGCCGGGAAAGCCATGGTGATGATTAACGGAGATTTATTGCCTCTTTACGTAGACGAACATGCTTTTGTTACACTGGCCTATGAAGAAGGAACCGTAGTCACTTTTGAGGGGAGCTATTACCTTTCTGTGCCAATTTGGTCAACGGTTTCCACTGTAACTGGGAGTATCATCCTACCCTCGGTGACCACAAGTTCGTTAAACCTGGACTTACCGCATTCTTTGGATGGTAATGTGGTGGTATTGAGCAATGTGTTGACCACTGGAACGGTTTTGAGAACAGCTTCGGGTGATTTCACAGACGTGAAAATAGCCAATGATGAAGTCATGCTAGCTTTTACACCCACCTCTGTGAGCCAATATAACGTTGAGTTCGGTTGGCGCATATGGACCTTGAAAGCTCCTGAACCTGTAGGCACGTGGTACAAGAGTGACTCTGGTTTTGTTTTCGCTGGGGAGAAGATTTGGGCTTACAAAGATAACGGAGCATGGCTATGGGTGCATCAGCCTCCTGGCAAACTCATAGATGTGAATGGGGACAACTTAGTGTTTCTCGCCGAGGATGGAGTGGTATTCTGGGACTATGCCAAAGGCGAGGAAACGTCCAATCCAAGATTTGAAGTGCCTGATTACATACCTTATGTAAAGGGCGAAAAGTATCTCTACTCTTCAGATGGCAACTGGTTTTCAGGTGTGGAAGTGTTGGATTTCTCTTGGAATGACAAGTGGATTTCCTTTGTAAGTAGCAACCATGATATAATAATTTTAAGAAAATAAAATGGACAGTGAAAGTTATCATTTATTATCGGACATAGTAAAAGCAATTGGTGAAACCATGGGCGGTTGGCCCGTGGTGGTTTTTGTCCGCCCGCAAACCGAGGTGGGCGATGACATACTTGGGTACTTGTTAGGAGCTATACAAAGAGGCGCAAGTCCTTTAATTCTTTCCCTTTCTGCCACTTCTTTCCGTCCTGAACTGGGTTTACGAGTCGTTGATCATTTGTACAGATTAAAGGGCGGATTTAAGTTCGTGGTAAACGGTCCGTGTTTCGGCGGAACTAACCTAGTAGCCTGTGGGGCTGAGACTTTGTGTTTTACACAGACCGGTGAAATGGGCCTTTGGTGGGGTTCAATTAACACACCTTGGAATCCCGTGGATGAAAGTCATCGCTACTTACCTCTGGATGTGGATGTAATTCTAGGTTATCTTGAGCTACTTGAAAGGCATCCTCAGTCAGTGGAGCCCATAACCCGCGACGTTAGCCCTTTAGCAGTAAGTGCTGCCTACAACTCTTTTAAAAGAACTGTTGGTGCTTTAGAAGCCTTAGAAAGGATGTCACCGAAGCACAAAGACGCTCTTAGAGCAGTTAGGCAGTCAATTCAGGAAGATTACTCCAGGGCGAGTTTGCCTTGGGGCCCTGGTGTTGCTGCTTCCTTCGGATTTGATGTTCAGACGTTCGATGCTGCGCTGGAAAAGTTGTTCAATGATGTAAATGCAAAGGTGTTCAGTGAAGCATTCGTTCCTCAGAGACAGGGATCTGCTGAAAACTACAGCGTTACTGTACCTGACGTTATGATCGTTGATTCATCTGCTGTTTTGCTCCATACAACTTACATTGAAGGCATGGTCATGGACACAGAAGTGGAAGAGAGGCCTGTTGGAGCAGATTGGCGCACAGTTTTCTTCCGTGGATAGTAATGGAGGGGGATAGCTTCGCATGAACGTCGTTCTAGTTCTATTGTTTTTAGTACTAATAAATGCCTATTTTGCTGCCACTGAGATATCCGTTGTTTCCACTGATAAAGATGACATTGAAGAGGCATTGGGGCCCAGAGCTGAAAGTGGTCTTGTTAAAAAGTTATTGGATGATCCTACGTTCTTTTTCTCCTCTGTGCAGATTGGTGTAACATTAGCTGGATTCCTTATGTCGTCCTTCTCTGCTTTGGACTGGGTTGGTCCATTTAGTGAAGCCTTAAGCAGATTAGGTATTCCCAATAGTTCTACGTTGGCAGCAGTACTTATTACGACTTTCGTGTCTTTCATATCTATCATATTCGGTGAACTCATACCAAAATCGCTTGCGATTAGGTACAGAGACTACTTTGCCCCATTGGCATTGGTTAACTTGGCAAGAACACTTTACATTCTCTATCCTTTTGTATGGTTCTTGTCTGTCATACAGAAGGCCGTCTTGAATGTGGTGGGAGTGGGAAGTTTAGAATACACCAAGGTCGTTACTGACGAAGAGTTGCTAAGAATAGTTGAAAGAGGTAGGTCTGAAGGGCAGTTTCTTCAAGAAGAAGAGGAAATGATTAAATCTGTACTGGAGTTTAGCGATACTACTGTGCGAGAGATCATGACACCTCGACTTGCAGTTTTCTGGTTAGACAAAAACGTAAGTGTTAGCGAAGCACTTCAACTTATGTTGGACTCTGGCTACTCAAGGGCACTGCTATGCGATGGCTCTTTGGATAACGTCCTTGGAGTGATTCATATTAAAGACTTAATGAAACTACATGTTCAAGGTGATAGTGAAGAAAGCTTGGAAAGTTTAAAGAGAGATGTTCTCTTTGTTCCTGAGACAGAGATGATTAACGAGGTCTTCTTCCAAATGAGGCGTTTGCGCAACCATTTAGCTGTGGTAGTAGACGAATACGGTGCAGTTGCCGGTGTTGTGAGCTTGGAAGATATCTTGGAAGAGCTCGTGGGTGAAATACGTGATGAGTATGATCAAGAAGAGGAACCCATCCGCATAGTGGAAAAGTCTGACAACTACGTGAAAGCCATAGTGCTTGGTCATGTTTCATTGGGAGATGTAAACGATGTGTTGGACCTTGATCTGGAAGCAGAAGAGGTAGACACAATTGCTGGATTTGTTCTACTTCAACTTCAGCATTTCCCTGAGGTCGGCGAAAAGTTTCGGTTAGACGGGACAAAGTTTACAGTACTTTCCGTTACTAACAAGCGCATTGACAAAGTGCTTATCGAACGGGAAATTTCGGAAGAAGATCAGCCTTCTTAAGGGCTAGAAAACCGGTTATCAAAACATATAGTAAGGTAACAGCAACAGCAATTTGATTGTTGAAGACAGAAATCAACACTGCTATGCCAACTAGAGAGTCCTCGGAGAAAGAAAGGGTTAGGGTCAAGGACAAAAAATAATGAGGGTATGAAAGATAGGCAGACACTGTGCTGTAAGGCATCAAGGTAAAAGTAAAAAGCGTTACCACAAGTGAAATAATAGCGCCTATGAGCATGCGCGTAGGTCTCTGAATCCACAGCAAAACCAATAACCCCAAATCCACAAACTGGAAATACACACCAGGATATAGATAACCCAATATGATTAAAGCGAGAGCGACGCAGGTAACAAATTTCTGCCTGTGAAAGCTGTTAAAGGCAGCAACAAAAAACAAAAATGCAAGCCACATAACGAAGTTCATTGTATCATATACACATGACGGTGTTGTCAGAGCTAAAGTTTGATGGATTTGCTGAAAGATGCTATGAAGTCAGTAGTGACATTTGGACGTCGAAGGTGTTTCTAGATATTGAGACACTTTCCTTGGTGGGGACACCCTTAACGGTTATTGGTTTACTTCAAGGTGGCGAAAAACCAAAAGCTACGCAACTGTTCCTGCTGAAAGAAGAAGGTGAAAGGGAATTACTTTTACGTTTCTTGGAGCTAACAAAGGATGCCGAGGTGGTAACTTACAATGGCGCAAACTTTGATATTCCTTTTATTAATCAAAGACTTCTTCACCACGGGCTAGGGCAGTTTGTCCCAAGAGCTCACGTGGATTTGTATCTCACGGCAAAGCGTAAGTTTCAAGGAAAGCTACCCTCTCTAAAGCAGTCGTATTTGGAGAAACATTTACTTGGCATAGGAAGATCTGACGATGTTCCATCTCGCTTCGTGCCGCAATACTACCAGGAATTTCTGCTTGGCGGGGACTGGGATAGTTTAGAAAAAGTTCTGCGACATAACTACTATGACATCACTGGTTTGGCTAACCTTTATCTGTACGTAGAACAATCTCTATTCTAAGGAGGCTGGGTTTATGGATTTTTTAATGGTTATGCCGTCTTTGGTAATTGCTGTATGGGAGTTCCTGGAATCGAAAGA
>DMVM01000035.1 GCA_003476705.1 Coprothermobacter sp. | reverse complement strand
TGTCTTGTATAATGAAGACAGCCTGTAAAAAGGAGGGCTGAGCATGGCTCTAAAAGTTGATAAAGAACTGTGCATAGCCTGCGGGGTATGCATGGCATTGTGCCCGGAAGTTTTCCAAGCAGATGCTGAGGGCAAGAGCGAGGTAATAGAGGGCGTTGATGAGACGCTGCCCTGCGTAGACGAAGCAATAGATTCGTGCCCTACGGGAGCAATTAGTAGGGAATGAGGCCTCGGCCTCATTCCTTTTACTTCTAAAATAAGGATGATTCTATGTGATGGTCTAATCAAGGAGCTTATATCTTACAGGGCATTGGTAATAGAGCCTTTGAGCGAAACACAAATACAGCCTTCGTCGGTGGATTTAACACTGGGAAGTACATTTCTTGCCATTGACAATATTAACGTACCGTTCTTAGACCCAAAAAGAAAAGAAACAATTAAATATAGGGAAATCCACATAGAAAAGGGTGACCAATTAATCCTTCAACCTGGCGTTTTTTTGCTAGGAACAACTACAGAGCGCCTCATGTTACCCAACTTTCTCGTGGCTCGGGTCGAAGGTAGATCTTCCTTGGGACGTATGGGCATTCTTATACACGCCACTGCTGGTTATGTTGACCCAGGGTTTTGTGGTCAGATTACATTAGAAATATCAAATGTCAATAACATACCAGTAGCTCTTTATCCAGGAATGAGAATATGCCAAGTAAGTTTCGAGTTGCTTTTTGAGAACTGTGTGACCCCATACGGGCTCAAAGGGAAGTATCAAGGACAAGAAGGTCCAGAAGGAACAAGAATTTTCTTGGATTTCTTAAAGGAGTGATGTGTAGTGCATAGTGCTATTGTACTAGGGGGTGGAGTTGGAAAAAGGTTTAATTCCAAGGTGCCCAAGATAATGCATATACTAGGAGAAAAACCCATTATCTATCACCTTTGGCACACGCTGCAAACAGTAGAGGGTATCGAAGAGGTTATAATGGTAACTTCTCCTCAAATTGCCGAGTTACTACCTGATCGGGCAAATGTGGTGATCCAGGATGAGCCTTTAGGAACGGCGCATGCTGCATTTTTGGGAGCCTCCGTTGCTAAGAATGACAACGTCATCATTGTCAACGCAGACATCCCCCTTGTTAGAAAGGAAACATTTTCGACAATGGTGGAATCCTCTTATTCAAGATTGATGGCAGTTACTCGGTTCCCCTTTGAAAGCGATTTTGGAAGAGTTCGATTTGTAGACGGTCTTTTGCGTCAAATAGTAGAAGTATCGGATTTGCGAGGCCTCCGCGAAAAAGAAATACCTTTTGTCAATACAGGGGTCTATAAGGCAAGAAAAGAGGACATAGTGAATGGTTTTCCACTTCTTGGCAAGTCCAATGCAAAGAACGAGTATTACATCACGGATTTGTTTAATTTGTTAGCTGAGGATAAAGGAGTACATGTGCTTTTGTTTGAAGATTGGTCGCAGTTCTTGGGTATCAATACTAGACAGGATTTGGCAAGAGTGTCGCGGGTTTATAGGCAAAGACTTCTGGAAAGAGTCATGCAGGAGGCCACTATTGTGGACCCTGAGAGCACCTATGTGGGTGAAAACGTAAAAGTGGGGAGAGATACAATTATTCTTCCGAATACCACACTACTTGGTTCGACTGAAATTGGCGAAGATTGTGTAATAGGCCCGAATGTGGAAATAAGAGACTGTGTGATTGGGAGCAAATGTGAAATAAAATTTTCCGTGTTAGAAGAAGCAACTTTAGAAGACTCAGTCGTTGTTGGACCATTCGCTCGTATTAGACCGGGAACTTACTTAAAGTCGAGCGCGAGAATCGGTAACTTTGTGGAAATCAAGAAAAGTGTTGTGGGTAGTAGGACAAAAATCAACCATCTTTCATACGTTGGCGATGCAGAAGTCGGGGAGGACACCAACATTGGAGCTGGTACGATAACCTGCAATTATGATGGTTACAATAAAAACCCAACGATAATCGGAAACAGGGTTTTTATCGGTTCGGACACAATTTTAGTAGCGCCTGTTGAACTTGAGGACGATTCGTTTACTGCTGCAGGTTCGGTTATCAGTGAGAAGGTGCCGAAATACGCCTTAGGCATAGGTAGAGCCATGCAGGTTAATAAAGAAGGTTGGGTGCTTAAGTACAGGAAGAAAAAGGAGATGAACCAGTAATGGGCGTTGATGGCAGACCGATGGCGGTCATTTCGGGTACTGCCAATAGACCTTTGGCAGAAAAGATTGTAAGCGAGCTTGGAATGGATCTGTTACCGGTAGAAATTTACCATTTTAAAGATGGTGAGACTGGTATAAGGATTAAAGAATCGGTCAGGGGATACGAGGTCTTTCTCATACAGCCCACGTCTCCGCCTGTGAACGAGAACTTAATGCAACTATTAATAATGTTGGACGCTCTCCGGAGAGCCTCTGTTGCAGAAATCACTGTAATCATGCCTTACTACGGCTATGCACGGCAGGATAGGAAGAGCAAACCCAGGGAACCAATTTCGGCAAGACTAGTTGCTGAGCTCATAGAGGCTGCCGGAGCTGACAGAGTGGTGGCTGTAGATTTGCACGTTCCTCAGATACAAGGTTTCTTCAAAGTGCCCGTGGATAACCTTACTGCCATGCCGCTTTTTGCTGATTACGTGAGAAGGGAAAAACCTTTGTTGCAAGATGTTGTAATTGCCTCACCTGATGTAGGTGGAGTAGTAAGAGCTAATGGGTTGGCGTACCGTCTTGATAACAGGCCTTTGGTCATTTGTGACAAGAGAAGAACGGCAGCAAATGTGGCAGAAATTGTCCATGTCATAGGCGATGTTGTGGACAAGGACGTGCTCATTGTTGATGATATAATTGATACCGGCGGTTCTTTGATAAAGGCTGCTCAAGTCTTTAAGGATAGAGGGGCCCGTAGCATTTGGGCTTTCGCTACTCATGGCTTGTTCAGTGAAGGAGCAGTTGATGCCATTGAAAAATCAGTGATTGAGCGTGTTGTGGTTACGGACACTGTTCGAAGTGAATACTCGAGCGAAAAAGTGCAAGTGGTCAGTGTGGCGCGGCTAATCGCTGAGGCTATAAAACGTATAAGAACAAATCAAAGCATATCAGCATTATTTGATTAACTTAGATAAAAGGAGTGGTTAAAGTGGCTGTAAAAGTTATTAAGCGTACAGAAACGCAAACTGGAACGAGAAGGGTCAAGAAGGTTAGAAAGAATGGTTACGTACCAGCCGTTTTGTACGGGCAGGATATGGAAGCTACGCCCTTGTTATTGGAGCGGAGCCAGGTTATAAGGGAACGCATAACGTTAGGACGTTCATTGGAACTTGATGTAGATGGAAAGATTGTCAGGGTCATCGTTAAAGAAGAACAAGTGGATCCCATTTCACAGGAAGTGATCCACTTCGATTTCCAGGCATTGAGTGCTGGAAGCACTGTGACTGTGTCTATACCCATAGTACTGACAGGTGAACCAGTGGGTATCAAGAAAGGCGGCATATTGGAATTCCCGACTCGTGAAATAGAAGTGGAGTTACCTACTGAGAAGTTAGTTGAACAGGTCACTGTGAATGTTTCGAATATGGACATTGGAGATATCATACACATCGGTGAACTCGAGCTTCCACCTGAGGCTAAAATCTTCGCAGATTTGGAAGAAGTAGTAGTCGCAGTAACGGTTCCAGTGGAAGAAGAAGTAGAAGAGGTCGAGGAAGAAGCGGCAGTTGAAGGCGAACCTGAAGTCATATCTAAGGGCAAGAAAGAAGAAGAGGAGGAAGAGTAATAATATACCTGTTTCATGCTACTAATTGTTGGATTGGGAAATCCCGGAATAGAATACGAGAAGACTAGGCACAACATAGGCTGGTGGGTTTTAGATCTTCTTAGGATGAAGCTCACCAGCCTTAATTTACGTTTACTGTGTTATAGCCGAGTTTATGAACTGAAACATGAATTAAAGAAAGAAGTAGATTTCATCGTTTATCCCCTAACATACATGAACAACAGCGGTAAGGCTGTCAAATGTTTATACGAACCTAGAATGGATCTAGTGGTAATTCATGATGATCTTGATTTAACAGTAGGCAAAATCAGAGTACGTTTTGGCGGATCAAGCGCTGGCCACAAAGGGGTATCATCCATTATTGATGCCTTGGGAACTGATTCATTTTGGCGTGTAAAGGTGGGCATCGGTCGCCCCTTCTCAAAAAAAGAGGTCATAAACTATGTATTGGACGAACCTCAGAAGAATGAGAAAGAAGCACTTATCAGGGCAGCAGATTATATAGCTGACCAGTTGTGTTTGCTAATCACTGAAAGGAATTTCACACGTTTTCAACAGAATATAAACAGTTTTGATCCCAATGAAAATAATTAGTCAAGATCCGCTGGTTTACTTCGCTGCTGAAGCAAAGAGCTTTGGAGAGAATTTCCCGATTATTTTGCCAGAAGGCGAGAAGCAAGCTTTCTTGGATTACTACTCTGCTCTGTTCGGCGTTTCTCGAGCCATGGTTTACGATGCCAGAGATCTGGTGGAGGAAACGCTGTTACCAGAAGGCGATCCCCTGTTGGTAACTAGAGGTACTCCAATGGATGTGGTTCTGGGTTTTCTCGAGTTGACAGGGTATACAAGGGCGGACTTTTGCTATGAGAGCTTTCAGTGGGCGAAGAGAGGTTTTGTACTCGACATTTACTCTGACGAGCTCTATAGATTGGATTTTGACGAGGAAGACCGAGTTGAAAGCATTCGCATAGTGGATTCAGAGACACAAATGTCCATAAGAAGAACTGAGTATGCCACGCTCTGGACAAGACAAATACCGGTGCGACCTATTGATAGAATGACCCAAGCTGTCATATACGATTCTGAACGCAGTTATAGGGAGCTTAGAGCAGTTGAGGTTGAACTGACGTTCCCTGTTAGAAAGGTATCGCCAGTTAAAATAGACAAGTTCATATCGGTGCCCAGTTTCAGCATCGACGACTTAACTACTTTCAAAGGCAAGATGGTTCTGATTACCCAATTTCCTGAGGTTTTTTCGCGTAAACTTGGTTGGCCTGTGTTTGATTCGGTATCGGCAGGTCTGTCTTCGAGGGAAAAAAGGTTTCTGGTTCATGGCAGGATTAGGATGCCCTTCAGCCTCGATGGTTTCGATATACACATTGATCGGGAAGGGCTAGGATGGAAAGTTGGGCATCGCAGATCCTTGGAGTTGTCTTGGCATGGGTTGAAGGTTGGAGAACCAGTGCTTCATGTGGACCGAGGTGTCGGTGTTTACAATGGTATTGAGTATGTGGAAGGGAAACCATACTTTTCTATTTCATACAAAGATGGCCATGTTTTAGTTCCTCTGGAGCGTAGTCAAAAGTTAGTTAGGGTCCCTTCGACCATGTCCATTGACAGTCTGGGACCAGATAGATGGATTAGAAAGAGTAAATTTCTTCAGGAGCGAGCTTTGAAGATGAGAGCTTTCCTTGAGAGCAGGTTTAAGCAGAAGAGGAGTATTCAATCCTTCACCATAGAACCTGATGAAGAAATTGAAAATGCATTTGCACAGTCTTTTCAGTTTGAGGAAACTTCTGACCAAAAACAGGCTACTGAAGAACTCCATGTTTGGTTAGCAACGCCTCATCCTGAGGAAGCGTTGATCATAGGAGAATCTGGCGTAGGCAAGACTGAAGTGCTTATGCGCGCGGCGGTAGCTGTGGCCTCTGCTGGCTATAAGGCTGTCATAGTGGTTCCCACTAGAGTGTTAGTGGATCAATACGTGGCTGCCTATAGTGAACGCATACAAAGTTGCGGTCTTCTACTGTCTGACAATCCTGCTTTGCCTTGGGACATATTGGTGGGGACGCACAACCTTTTAAAAAAACAGCTGTATGACGACAAGCTAGCTTTGGTCATATTCGACGAGGAACAGAAGTTTGGAGTAACACACAAAAACTGGTTTCAAGAACAATTTCCGTGGGTCAAAGTCATTTTCAGTAGTGCCACACCCATACCTCGAACGTTTTTCTTGGCACGTCGGGGGTATGTAAAGCTCATACGAATACACGAGCTGCCTTATGGTAGGCAAAAAGTTACTGTTTTTGCCGATGAATACTCTCCCGATTTAGTAAGGAAAGTGCTATCTGATGAACTAGATCGGGGTGGATTAGCTATTTACATTCACCCGACTATTGAAGGCATTGACCTTAAAGCTTTGGAACTTCAGCACATGTTCTTGGACGCTGAAATAGAGGTTCTCCATGCTCGGATGACCGATAAACGGATAAAGTCCATATTCAAAAAGCTGCAAGAGGGCAAAATAGATATTCTTGTTGCCACCACTATCATGGAAGCGGGTGTGGATTTGCCTATCGCTAACACAATTGTTGTAGAAGACGCCACCCATTTGGGTGTATCGCAGATGTATCAACTTAAAGGCAGAGTGGGGAGAAACAGTGTGAAGGGTTATGCTTGGTTTCTTTATCCGCCGACGGCTTCCCCAGCTACGCGAAGCCGCATACACTCTACTGTGAAATTGCTTAATTATTCTGACAGTTATGCTCTTGCAGAGTTGGATACCCGCTACCGTGGTATTGGTGAGATCTTCGGCATACGGCAGCATGGATTGGTCAAACAAGAAGACGTGTTTGCTGTGGATGCACTGCTGGAGCAAACGTATAGGGAAGAAGAAACTGAAATTGTGTCTTGGCCAATTAAGATGAATATACCCGAATGGATCATGCCTGAGCCAGAAAGAAGTAATTTGCTTAAGGATATTCTAGACGCTGATACGGAACGAGAGCTCATGCACCTGTTCTTGATGTTCAAAGATATTGTGGGGCACATTCCTGAGGAGAGTAAAGCCCTGTTTGCTTATTCTTTGCTTAAGGTTTTGGGCAATAAAAGAGGTATCACAATGATAAAATTCAATTCAAGAGGGTTTCAGCTGGTTACGGAGAATGAGATTCAAGATTTTAAAACTGGTTCAGTCTCTTCATGGGATGCGATTTTTGCCGCGGTAGAGTGTTTAGGAGGTGCCAAAGAATGGTTCGAAATCCTAAGGGCATGAGAGACATTTTGCCTCCCGAAACCTTTAAATGGCGAAGGTTGGAGATTCTGCTGTCTAAGGCTGCTTTTCTTTATGGCTATGGTGAAATAAGAACACCCATTTTAGAATTCTCTGAGCTTTTTAGAAAAGGCTTGGGAGACGAAAGCGATGTGGCACTCAAGGAAATGTATGAGTTTGAGGATAAAAATGGAGATGTCTTGTCCCTAAGGCCAGAAGGAACGGCTCCTGTGGCTAGAGCGGTAATTCAACATCACCTCTATGATATCCCCGTACTTAGACTCTTTTACACGGGGCCCATGTTTAGGAGAGAAAGGCCCCAAGCTGGGCGATACCGCCAGTTTCACCAATTTGGTATAGAAGCCTTTGGCGTATCCCAACCTTACATGGATATCGAAGTACTGCTTATTGTGAAGAGGATATTCAGTCTTCTCAATTTGCCATTAACCATACATGTTAACAGTTTGGGCTGTAATGAATGCAGACCAATTTACATGGAGCAACTTAGAAATTTTGTACTTTCAGCAATACCTGAAGACGAAGAAATTGAGCGGTTTAAAAAGAACCCTTTAAAACTGTTCGACTCCAAAAGACCTGAGCACGCTGAAGTAAAGGCTGAGGCACCAAGAATCTCAGAATATCTTTGCCCCACGTGTAAGGATCACTATGTGCAAGTTATACGAGCAGCGAAGTTGTTTGGAGTCCCCATCGTTGAAGATCCTCAGCTAGCCAGAGGCTTTGACTACTACACAAGAACTGTTTTTGAGGGGTATGTAGGCGAACTCAATTTGGCTGTTGTTGGTGGTGGACGATATGACCATTTGGTTTCTTTTTATGGAGGGCCTGATGTACCAGGCATTGGGTTTGCTATCGGTTTAGAAAGATTGATTACATCTTTAGAAGAAGTGCCAATAGTAGACCCAGAACCGAAGAAAACTTACTTTTTGGCCACTACTGGTGAAGACATGATTGAACCTGCTTTCCAGTTAGCGGAAAAACTTAGAGACCATGGCATTGGGGTAATAATGGATTTACGACAAGGAAAACTGCAAAAGCAGTTAAAATTAGCTAATAAAGTGGAAGTTCGGTACGCACTCATACTGGGTGAAGAAGAACAAAGAAACCATGTTGTCACATTACGAGATATGGTGAGCGGTGAACAGCGCATGGTTTCTCAGGAGGCGGTTTTAGGTGAGTAGAATCTACATCGGCGATGTGAAAAATGTGAAATTGGATTCAGTTGTAGAATTGTGCGGTTGGGTACAGTATGTTAGGGATTTCGGCAAGGTTGTGTTTTTTGTCATAAAGGATAGGACAGGCATTATTCAGTGCTACACCAGCACACAAAGTGAAGAACTCCTAGAACTAGTCAAGAAGCTGTCCATGGACGACGTGGTCCGCGTGCGAGGTACGGTAAAACGGCGTCCGGAGGATCAGATTAATCCAAATATGGAAACCGGCGATATTGAAATCGAAGTAGAGAATTTCGAAGTTTTGAACCCATGTGCGCCTTTGCCTTATGATGTTAACGGAGAGCCCAGTGAATTTACCAAGCTCAAATACAGATATGTGGACATAAGGCATGGGGAGTTGTTAACGAACCTAAAGACGCGGAGTGTTGCATCTTCAGTTATCAGAAATTATCTCTCGCGAAATGGGTTTTGGGAAATAGAAACGCCTTATTTGACCAAGTACACACCAGGAGGAGCACGAAATTTCGTGGTACCAGTGAGACAGCAACCTGGTTATTTTTATGCTTTGGCTGAAAGCCCGCAAATATTCAAGCAAATGCTTATGATAAGTGGTATAGATAGGTACTTCCAGTTTGCTCGCTGCTTTCGTGATGAAGATCTTCGTGCTGATAGGCAGCCTGAATTCACTCAGGTAGATATAGAAGCTTCTTTTGTCACAGAAGAGAACATATATGATCTAGTTGAAGGCATGATGCAACAGTTATTCAGGGAAGTCTTAGGAGTACAAGTGGAGACACCTTTTCCTAGGATGACGTACGATGAAGCCATGTCTTTGTATGGTTCTGACAAACCCGATCTGCGTTTCCAAATGACTATAAACGATTACACAGACAATTTCTCAGCGAGCAAGTTTAATGCATTTAGAAATGTGATTGACCGTGGCGGTGTAGTAAAAGGTTTGTACTGGAATAAGCCCTTAGATCGATCTGCGCTGAAGGTGTTGGATCAAGCTTCATCTGGTAGCGGGAATAAGTTTTTGTTTGTGAGTAAATCAGTCAATGGTTTGCTAACCAACGGACCAAAGTCTGTATTGACTGAGGAAACTTGGCTCGAGGACGGAACATATGTTTTTGCCGCAGGAGACAAATGGGATGTGCTGCCGTTCTTAGGAGAGTTAAGACTGGCTTTAGGCGAGTATTTAGGCTTGTTAGACGATGATGAATATAAGTTTGTCTGGGTGACGAGTAGACCCATGTTTGAAATAGCTGAGGACGGATCGCTACAGGCTGCCCATCATCCGTTCACCATGCCTGATATCACCTCCATCGATGAAATCCGGAAAAACCCATTAAAGGTAAGGGCGAGAGCCTACGACATTGTTCTAAATGGCGTTGAAATAGGTGGAGGGAGCATAAGGATACATAAAGCTGACCTTCAAAGAGTGGTTTTCGAAATTCTTGGTTTGAGTAGTGAGCAAATAGAGGAAAGATTCGGCTTCTTTCTGGACGCTTTGTCATATGGTGCTCCACCTCATGGGGGCATTGCCCTCGGGTTTGACCGGCTTGTTATGCTCCTTTGCGGAGCAGATAGCTTAAGACAAGTTATTGTTTTTCCAAAGACCAAATCAGGGACATGTCCACTCACAGGGGCTCCTGCAAGATTGTTCGCTAGTCAGCGTCAGGAACTGTTACCCATATTTAAACAGGTTATTGAGGAGGGTGGTTAGTGGGTTGATAGTAGAGCTCTGTGTTCCGTGTTTAGAAGAGTATGGCTTACTGCTGCAAAAGGTTGTTGCGGGAGTAGGCCAGATATGGAATTTGGATTTAGATAAGTTTTTTGAACTAAGCTTGGTCGTTATGAAGGCCTTCGAAGGCACTACGAAAAGCGCTGGATCAGGCAACTTTCGTCTAAGATTGTCTCGTGTAGATGAGGATAGGATGCAGGTTGACATTGAGAGCGACAAAACGATTGACATGGAGACCTATAGACTGTTCGTGCTACCTTATATTACTCAGGAACTTGAAAGATATAGGAAGGTCATCTTGCACTTATGACAGAGAAGGAGAAAAAATTAGCGTGGCAGCTTCTTGAACGGTATGCGGAAACAAGAGATCCTCGCATACGCGACACGCTTTTTTTAATGTATAAGCCGCTTGCAGATTCTGTGGTGAATAGATTTGCTCCCTATCAGATAGATAAGGATGACTTGCGACAAGAAGCATACCGTGCACTGGTTGATGCAATTGATCGATTCAACCCGTCGTATGGGAACTTGTTTGAGACTTTTGCCATTCCGACCATAGTGGGCAACCTTAAGCGCTATCTGAGAGACTATGGGTGGGCGATTAGCGTGCCTAGGAGTATGGTTGATATGGCCTATGGCATCCAGAAAAAACTTCCTGAGATAGCCGAAAAATTGGGTCATGAACCCACAATAAAAGAAATAGCTGAAGAACTTGATTTGGACGAAGAGCAGGTTAGTGAAGTCCTTGCGATAATGGCAGTTAAGAATACGTCAAGCATAGATTCTAGAATTACCGATGAGAGTGACACCACAGGCGAAGAACTGTTGGGACTCCTGAGTGATCGGGATTTGGAAGATGAAGCTCTGTTGGAAATAGCAATGTCAGAACTACCTGAACCTGAACGTTTTATAATTGAAAAACGCTTAGAAGGGCTCTCTCAAAGTGAAATTGCAAAGCTTTTGGATATTTCGCAAGCTCAAGTCTCACGTTTCGAGAGAAGGGCAATTACCAAGTTAAGAGAGGCCATACATGGATAGGAAAAACCTGATGAGGGTCATTCTTCAAGGCGAAGCAGCTTTTTTGCTCATGGCTTTCGCCTTTTATCTTGTAGTTCGGAATCTGTCAACTATTTATGGGTGGATTGTTTTCTTAGCGTGGCTCACATTTGCAATGTATGTTGTTGAAGCGGCAGCGAAGTTATTCAAGGTACAAAAAAGGTTTTCTGCTTTGGTAGGGGTGATAACTGCTATTCTGTTGCTTATAGGACTGGGGATATCCATTTTTTATCTAATTCAGAGTATTATCCCACCGCTAACAAGAAGTATTGATAACCTCGTAACCTACTTACCAAAGCTTCAAGAAACGGTTGGGGAATGGGCACAAAGAAGCGATGTTCTGACGAGGGTTTTAAACGAGATCTCAAGTGAACTTCAATCGTTAGTAGGGGCTGAAACAGTCAAAAACGTGCTTTTGAGTGTTGGTCGGTTTGTAACTCAATCTGGTGGCAGCCTTTTTCAAATTACACTAGCTGTATTAGTTTCAGGTCTTCTCATACCTTACAAGGACAAACTTGTCAATTTCGCTGACCGTAAGCTGCCTGCTGCAAAATTCAAACAGCTGGATCTAATGCTTGGACAATACGCTCTACAGCGTTTGGTTAGTGGTTTTGCGCTCGGTGTAGTTCTCTTCATTGGCAATATCATAATCCTGCGAAATGTTGGCTTGGCTTTGGGAATAGCAAGCCTGGCCTTTGTATTGGATTTCATACCTTATGTGGGGCCTTTTTTTGCTTTTATCATTAATGCCGTTGTGGTTTTAGTTGTTTCGCCTAAGTGGCTAAGCTTACTCTTCAGCTTGGTCATCTTTTTGACTGGCCAAGGTGTAGAACAGTTAGTAGCAGCTACCATGGCGAGTGTGCAGTTCTCCATTCCATTTATCGTGGCCATTGCATTAGTGATTTTTGGTGGTGTGGTAGCCGGTGTTCCGGGGCTCATACTTGGAGTACCCATTGGTGCTTACCTTATCAATCTGTGGAGTAAGTCGAAAGAGATATGATTGTTGCAGTGGATTTTGGGCTAAAGAGATTTGGTATGGCGCGGAGTGATGATAGTGAAACATGGGCTTTTCCGCATAAGACACTGGAAGGAAACGATTTGGAAACAAAACTCATTATCGAGCTGAAGAAACTCGGACCGAGGGTGATAGTTTTGGGACTTCCCAGAAACATGGACGGGACTGAAGGGGAGATGGCTGCGGCAGTCCGATCTCTCGGTCAGCGTTTGGAGGACGTTGGATTCAGTGTGGATTTTTGGGATGAGAGGCTTACGTCTAGGTTAGTTTCTCGTCAAGACCCTCGAAGCTTGAAAAAAGCAATAAAAGATAAGGGTAAGGTTGATTTGATGTCAGCTGTGCTAATATTACAGGAGTATATTAATGCGAGGAGGAGAACAAATGAACCACAATGAAGAACACGAGCATAATCACGAGGAAATGGAAGAAGTCATCATATCCTTTACAGACGAAAATGATGTGGAGCATCAATATGCCCTTATTGAGGAACTATCCGTAGGCGAGGCTCTGTACGGAGTTTTTGCTCCTGTTGAAGAAGAAGGCGACCTGCTGGTATTTCGTATAGAAGACGACCAATTAGTGGAGATTGAGTCTGATGAAGAATTCGAGAAAGTAAAAGAGGCTTGGGAAGCTCTATTGGAAGCCGAAGACGAAGAAGAGGAAGAGTAGTAGTTTAGATACATAGGTTTTAAACTAACTTCACGTGTTCAAGATTGAACTGATTTTAGGGAAAACTGATGTGGGCGTTGTGCAGACTTTGATTGAAGGACTGGACAACGCCTATTCTATGATGGGGACTAGTCGTATCTCGGATGGCAACTACAGAATGGTTCTTCAAGCTACTAGCTTTTATTTAAAAGAACTTATCTCAGTTATTCTGAGCTGCATGCTACAGGGAAATGTGAAGTCTTTCTTAGTCACCACTTGGGAAGAGTGACGTTGGAAAACAACATCTTTAAGACAACCCTCTATAGCGGTATAAATGAGTACGTAGCTGCTGCACATGAAATTGCGGCTTCTGATCTTCATTTTATTCCAGCAGCTGATCGTGTAAATGTTTTTACTCGTACTAACGGTGATATGCACTTTCAAGGTGCCATTAACCATGGCGAATACGATCGATTGCTTAATGCTTTCAAGTTCTCGAGCGGTCTAGACGTTGCTGACAGCAGAGTTTCACAAGATGCACGATTATCTATGCCCACGAGAGGTGGCACGTTATTCCTGCGCGTTTGTATCTTACCTACAGTTCACGGAGAATCCTTAACATTGAGGTTACCGACTAAGGAGCAATATGTCTCCTTTCTCGATCTGGGCATGGATTCTGAGCAGGCTGCTTCGTTCGAGGAAGCGATCAAGTATGGCAAAGGAATTGTTTTAATAACTGGGCTGACAGGTTCAGGTAAGACTTCTACGTACTATACAACATTGAAGTTCTTGCAGAACTATGACATGAAGATCATTAGCCTTGAAGATCCTGTGGAACAGTTCTTAGACGGTGTAGTGCAAGTAGAGGTGGGAGAAAAGGTTGGATTTGGATACAAAGAGATAATTAGATCCGCGCTAAGGAGTGATCCCGATGTCATAGCCATTGGAGAAATAAGGGATGAAGAAACAGCCAGAGCGGTTATCAACGCGGCTTTTTCGTCACGTCTAGTCATTGCCACTATGCACAGCCGTGACCTATCTCATGCACTTAGGAGGCTCTTGTATTTTGGAGTTTTACCCCAAGACTTAGAAGCTAGTATGTCTTTTTTGATTCATCAGCGGTTGATCACCTTGCGAAGCAATGAAAAGATGTACCGGACAGCTGTTTTTGCAGTAAAAGACGGCGTTATTAGCTGCTCAAAGCCTTTTCTAGGAGAGCTCACGACTCTCACCTACGACTGTATCAGCAGTCGGCTGGAGAATTATTCACACTTTGGTCAAGAAATTGTTAGAATTGATAGTGATTTGGAGGGGATAGTCTTTGGACATTTTTGAGCTCCTTAGGAAAACATCGGATTTAAAGGGTACCGATTTGCATTTAACGGTTAATTTACCACCCATGATTCGCATTGATTCGGTTCTTCACCCTTTGGGAGACCAGGTTCTAACTACTGAGGATACCGCTGCTATGGCTTCGCAGATCCTACCCAAAACGCAGGAAACTATTTTCAAGTCCCAGCTAAATGCCGATTTCTCGTTTGGTGTTCCTGGCCTAGGTAGATTCAGGGCAAATGTGTACCTGCAACGGGGGAGTGTTGCATTAGCCATAAGGCGTTTACCTTTTGATGTTCCTTCTTCTGAAGAGCTTGGGCTACCAAGGATCGTCACTGATTTGGCGAAGAAGAAGAGGGGTATGGTCATCGTTACAGGTCCTACAGGATCTGGGAAGTCAACTACCTTAGCGTCCATGATAAAGGCTATCAATGACGCTTTCCGATATCACATCATTACACTTGAAGACCCTATTGAATACACTTTCAGGCATAACCTATCAATTGTTAACCAGCGTGAGGTGGGAAATGACGTGCTTTCATTTGCCGACGGTCTTCGGGCAGCCTTAAGAGAAGACCCTGATGTGGTTATGTTAGGGGAGATGCGTGACTTAGCTTCAATTTCAGCAGCGCTAACATTAGCAGAAACGGGGCATTTAGTTCTAACGACCTTGCATACGAAGTCAGCAGCAGAAAGCGTGGACAGAATTGTGGACGTATTTCCTCCGAACCAACAGCAGCAGGTCAGAACTCAGCTATCTAGCGTGCTGGAGGGAATAGTTTCTCAGCGCCTTTTGCCCAAAAAGGGCGGGGGATTGATTTTGGCGTATGAGGTTCTCATAGCAACTCCTGCCGTGCGTTCGCTTATCAGAGAAGGGAAAACTCATCAAATACCGTCTTCCATCCAGACGGGTTCATCTTTTGGCATGGTTACCATGGAAAACAGGTTATTTGAACTTTTGCAAAAGGGTTTCATTGATGAAGATCAAGCTATGGAAACGGCGAATTATCCTGATGTATTAAAAAGATTGATCGATGCTCAGAGAACGTAATAGTAATAGCAGGAAAGGCTCACAGGCTGCAGAGGATTTTCTGATCGATGTGGCACAACTGATGGCTGGAGGATATAGCATGTCCGATAGCGT
>DMVM01000075.1:2722-11319 GCA_003476705.1 Coprothermobacter sp. | reverse complement strand
AGATGGCACAAGACCAGCCCGAGGAAAGAGCTTATTCACACTTGCAAAAAACCATGTGGAATGGCCATCGTTTGGGTGAAGACGTTATTGGCAGGCGTAAAGACATCGAGAATGCCACCAAAACCAAATTGTACAGTTTTTGGGAAAAGTTAATCTACCAAAAGCCGTGCGTGGCAATGGCCGGCCCCTTGGATAGTAAAATGTTGGAGAGCTTCCTTAGGAATGTTGACATTCCTTCACCGTTGGTGGATCCCATTAGGCATACGGTAAGACCAGAGTTCACTCCAGGCAGCTCAAAAATAAAAGAAGACACGCAACAAACCTATTACAGGCTTGCTTTACAAGCTTGTGAATCAGCAAGAGATGACATCTTTGTCTACCAACTCATATCAAACATTCTCGGTGGATCCAGCTTTAGTCAGTTGTTTTTACGCATACGTGAAGAAGAAGGCCTTAGCTACTCAGTGTACTCCACGGTGGAAGCAACTTCGGTAGCAGGTGCATTAATTGTTTCTTGTGATTTGAAACCAAAAGGGCTAGACAGAACGAAGAGTATTATTCAAGAGGAGCTAGAAAGACTTGCACAAGCAAAGCTTACGGTGGATGAACTAGACAAGTTTAAGAGGTTCACCGTTGGCGCTTACACCATGAGCTTGGAATCCACGTCAAGTATTTCTCTGCTTTTAGCAGACAGATTTGTTACCCGTAACCGTATCTGGGACCCTCAAAGCGAAATTCAGTACATTAACAGCATTAGTGTGGACCTTATCAGTGAAAACCTGAAACACAGTATGGAAACCGGATCTGCTGAAGTAATCCTGGGACCCTAATGGGTCTCAGGTTCGGGTCTGTAGGAAAGAAAAGTGAAAAGCATAACCATGTTCATGAGAAGAGCAGACCCACCATAGCTTATGAAAGGCAGCGGAATACCAGTTATGGGCATTAGTCCCAAATTCATTCCAATGTTTACCGCAAACTGGATAAGCCAAGCGCATAAAACAATAAAACAGAACTCTTTCTGCTTATTATCAGGAACAAAGAATGCAAATCCTACCCCGCCCAAGACAAAAGAGCATATAAGCACCAACAAACTCATCGCACCCCAAAAACCCATTACGTAGGAGATCGTTGCAAATATGAAGTCGGCATGGTCAACAGGCAGGTAACCATAGTAAAGAAAATATGCATTATCTAGGCCTTTGCCCTTTAAACCACCACTTCCAATGGCTGTCCATGCTTGAATTAGATTGTAGCCAGAACCAGAAGGATCATCGAATGGGTTTAAAAAGCTGAGAAGACGACGTTTTTGGTATTCCCTAAGTGCTTTATCCCAAAGAGTTGGAAAGGCCAGGATTACCATGTAAAGCCCTGAAAGCAAAATGCCCCAGTTAACACCTTCAATAATTAAGTAAGCTATAAACTCCACCAGCAAGACAATACTAGTCCCTAAATCTGGCTGAACTAGCACCAGTACCACATAAGACATAGCGCCAACAAGACTTATGGCCCACTTCTTAACACCACTGAAGCGACCATTTATCCAAACCAGAAGTAAGGGTAAAGACAACTTTGCAAGCTCTGAGGGTTGAAACTGAAAGGACCCAAAAGATATCCATCTTTGAGCACCGTAAGCTTCTTCACCAATGACCAATGTTAACAATAGAAGGACTGCATTAAATAATGCCAAATAAGGAGCAACTTTTAGCACATAAGCAAACCCCACATACAGAATAATCAGCCCCAACAAAAGCCCGCCCACAAAAGCAATCAGCTGGGTTCTGACATAACCAGTCATGAAGCCACTAAACTCATAGCCAGGTTGCGTGGCTGCAGAAATACCTACTAAACCAAAGAACACCAGCGCAAAAGCGCTAATGACACAGATAAAACCGAAAATTAACCTTATTTTCACCGTCTGCTCTTTTGACCCCTTACAGGAACCCTTATGCTGAGCAGTAATCTGCCATTGTCCAACTTATCTGTGCAAATTTCAGCAGCACCAGTCTCAATGTCAGCGTAACGCTTTACCACTGCCAGAATCTCTTTCTCCATTTGCTCCAGATCGGCATTATCAAATATGCCACGATCATGTATGAGCATGACCTCGAGACGCTGCTTAGCATCGTTTTTCGTGTGCCGCCCGAACAAGTCACTGAACCAAGACATTATCCCTCACCTCTGAGAAAGCCGAATAGAGACCAAAAGCCTCTTGATTTCTTAGTTTCTTGAGGAACGTACTCAGGATCCAGCAGTTTATGGGCAATATTCGTGTAAGCACGTCCCACTGCTGAGTTCGGATACTTATAAATCAGTGGATCCCCTTGGTTTACCGCTTGAACAATGAGTGTGTCCTCTGGAACTACACCAAGAAGCGGTATTTCCAACAGATCCAGAATATCCTGGGGTGAAAGCATATTCCCCTGCCGTACCAAGGTCTGGTTTAGCCTGTTTACTACTACACCGTCCACAGATACTCGATAATTCTCCAGAAGCCCGACCACTCGATCCACATCACGAATACTGGGAACTTCAGGCACAGTTACCACTACTGCTCGGTCAGCAAAACGACTACTAATTCTAAAACCGTGCTCTATGCCAGCAGGGCTGTCCACGAGTACGTATTCGAACAACTCTTTTGCTTCTTCCACCACTTCACTAAACTTTTCCTCAGGCACATCCTCCTTAAAGTGGCTCTGCGAAGCTGCCAGTAAGAACAAATTGTCAGGTAACCTTTTGTCTTTGACTAAAGCATCTTCAAGTTCAATCCTGTTGGTTATCACATCGAATAAATCGTAGACAACCCTCCGTTCTAAGCCAAGCACGCTGTCCAGATTCTTAAGGCCAATATCTCCATCAATGAGAAGCACTTTCTTACCAAGGGAAGCTAGGGCGTACCCCACATTAGCTGTTATTGTGGTTTTACCCACACCTCCCTTTCCAGATGTCACTACAATACACTGCCCAGCCATTGACTCATCCTCCTTCCTACTTGTTTTTCATCAGAAAACACTTCTACTGCGTCAGGATCAGCATCTGTGATTAGGATCCACGCAGGAGAAGAAATATCCACGTAAAGCACATCGCCCACCTGGACCGAAGCACCTTCACTTTGTTTTATGAGCACAAAGGAACCCTCAGGGACAATAACCTTGCCTGACGCCTTCCCCATGACGATGACACAAAGAGCCTTTATTACAGCATCCTTATGAAGATCACCCCACAAAAGCACGCCTTCTCCCAAGTTAATGCTCTTCCCACTTCTAAGCGGACCAACCACGACTCGAAAAACCACGTCGCCAGTGCTAGGAATTCCCTTCTTTTTGCTATCTTGGGCCGTGGCGCGGTGCCCCGTTGCTGATCTCCCAGCATTTCCATACATCATTTCCTTTTTGTTTTCTTTTTTCTTATCCTCGTATTTCATGATGCTGGCGTGGAACCCCAGAACACTAAGCTTCTTTCCAACAGTCATCAAGGCTTTTTCATCCAAAGCGGATTTCACAAAAAGATTATGGCCCTGCAATAGATCAGCATAGGACTGCAAGTACTTAGCCAGTATAGTAGATAGTTCTTCAGGGTTATCCCCTTGGTACTCCACCAAATACCCATCTCTTAACCCAGTTAACTTAACGTACTGCTGATTTTCCACGGAAATAACCCTCCATGACCGTTTTAGTAATTTTAACAGGCTCTGTATCTGTAGTATAAAGCCTTAAAGATACTACCATTATCTCAGGATTATCACGGTTTGCATATGCAATAAGCCACTTATGGTATTTGTTTGCTCTCTCAGTCTCAGCAGTGCCGCTCTTGCCAGCCGCCGTATACATACTGGACTTTAGCCCCGTGAGCAAGCCCCAGTCCACACCTGCTTCCATACCATTCCTGATGACGGGAAACCAGTTTTTGTAAATGGTGGATTGAGGGCGCGACTCGGGTTCAGCTTTAAATACCACGGTCTTACCATCGCGAACTTCTTTTAGCAACCTAAACTTGTAAAGTTCTCCGTCGTTAATAATCTGTTGATACACCTGAGCCATAAGCATGGGCGAAACCGCCACATAACCTTGACCAATACTGGTGTTCACTGTATCTCCTGGATACCAAGGCTCACCTACCACTTCTTTTTTCCACTGCTGATTGGGAATAATTCCCTTGCTTACAGCATCATACTCTATCCAAGGATAATCAGTAAGGCCCATAGTCTTTGCTACCTCGTAAATTCTATCTATGCCAGTGCGTAACCCCACCGTACCAAAATACACGTTGTTGGACACGGCAAGTCCTTTCTCAAAATCAACCTTGCCCCAACTTCTGTGACGGTAGTTCCAGACCCGAGCGGAACCAAGCTGAAGGTAACCGGGATCATTAATGGTAAAGTCGGGCGTTATAGCGTGGTAATAGAGTCCAGCTAAACCTGTTACCACCTTGAAAGTGGATCCAGCAGGAATCTGAGACATGGTCATTCTGTTTACTAAGCTGCTGTTCTTCTCATATTCTTTCCACGTTGCGCTGTCAATACCTTTCACAAACACATTTGGGTCAAAACTGGGTTTAGAAACTAAAGCATAAATGCTACCATCCCTTGGATTTGCTGCTATGACTCCACCAACTTCGTTTGCAACCGCATCCCAGGCCACTTTTTGCAAATCCATATCAATGGTGAGGTACACGTCATACCCCTTTACTGGTGTTGAAACCAACGTTTCCTTAACGACGCGTCCGCTAACGTCAACCAAGACCTCAGTTATGCCAGGCTGGCCTCTTAGGTAGCTGTCAAAAACCTTTTCTGCAGCCATTTTCCCTACAATGCTACTTGGTCGCAAGTTTTCATCACGCTGCAGGTCTTCCTTGGAAGCCATTCCCACATAGCCAGTTATAAAAGCGCCCAGCTGCCCATAAGGGTAAACACGTTTGGAGCCTAAAACCAATTTTATGGCAGGATCGTCGTTTTCCACTTCCAGAACCTTTAAGCGGTTAGATTCTGATATATCCTGTATGACAACCATGGGTTGAAAAGGGTAAAGTTTGCTGTTTTCAAAGGCGGCTTCCACATCTTCTGCTTTGGCGCCCAGCTTAAACAGGTTTTCCTTAGTCGCAGTTGCATTTTTTGACAAAGCGGGCACCACAGCCACATTGTACGCGGTCTGGTCGTAAGCAAGAACCCTGCCCTTTGTATCCAAAATTCGTCCCCTGATGGGCTCTTCGGTCACATAGCGTGTGTAATTGTTCTTCTCCCTGGTGGCATAGTAATCATACTGCTGAATTTGGAGAACGTGAAGTCGCCAAATAAACCCTCCTGCAATGAGCATTACAAGCAAACCCAAAGCATAAAAGGCCCTATTGCGCATCAGCCCACGCCTCCACCACAATGAGTGGAAGCACCAGTAGTGTCCACCAATTTATGATGAATCCCCACAATACCAACATAATTGACATAGAGACGGCTAGTTTTTTCCAACTCCACTCAAAAATATCTGCCAAAAGTAACAGTCCCACAGTACAAACGCAAAACGGGTGCATGAATGCTCCATCAAACCCCAAAGCAAGAAAAAACACCAAGAGCCAAGACCAAAACCCGTAGCTATTCAAAAGCGCCTTAACTCGCATTACCACCAAAGGAGGAAAAAACATCGTACCAGCAACCAAGAAAAATATGCTTTCTACCATGTTTTCCTCCATAGTTTCAAGCCATATACTCTAAGATCAACCAGAACTGGATTAGCCTTTATGTACTGTTTGTCAGAAACATCTGTAACTACTGCCGCGAGTAAGGGCGTTGCCGTGGGTACTACCACATAATCGCCTGGCAAAATGTCCTCGTAACCAACCGGTTGAAAGGAAAGTTGACCACCCTTATAAAAAAGCCTGCCCACTGCACCAGTTCTTGATATGAGGCCGGGTACGCTAAAAGATTCGTCAAATATGGTGCGAATAACGAACTCGTTATCCACAACTTCGCTGACTTGTCCCACCACAATGTCAGTATCAGTGGTAATTAAATCCCCTACCTGGACCTTACTTCCAGTGGCTATGAGTTCAATGTGTTTTTGGTCCCATCTCAAACCAATAACCTTTACTTCACCAAACCTGACACTGTCCGTAACGCTTTGAGCAAGCGCCTTCTCATTTTCCATGAGTTTCTTCTCATAGACGACTTTGCCTTCAGTATTCCACCACCAAAAATCAGAAAAAGCCTCGCCGACCCTGTACACTCCTGTTCTTATCCACAGAAAGGGTTTGGACACATAGCTAAAAAATGTATTCCAGCTGATCGTGGTAAGCACAGCCAAAATAAGTAATGCCGCTATGGTCCATTCTATGACCCGGGCAAGATTTACCTTCATTCATCCTCACGCTTGCAGGATTTCTTTCAGTAGATGCATGTTTCCTGCAATAATACCAGCACCACGAGCCACTGCAGTCAGAGGATCTTCCACAGTGTGCACAGGCACGCCAGTGCGTTCACTAAGTAATCGATCCAAGCCCTTCAGTAAGGAACCACCACCCGTGAGGTAAAAGCCTGTTTCCATGATATCTGCAATTAGCTCTGGTGGTGTGGCCTCCAATGTACCTTTCACTGCATCAACAATACCCCCCAACAGATCCTTGAAAGCATCTCTGACAGCATCTGAGGAGATAGTGATACGCTTTGGTAAACCTGTTAGCAAATCGCGACCTGTAACCTCCATTTGCATCTTTTCCATGGGGTATGCGGAACCAATATTTATTTTTATCATTTCAGCAGTTCGTTCGCCTATGAACAGGTTGTATTCACTCTTAACAAATTCGATAATTCTTTCAGTGAAAGCGTCACCCGCCACTGGTACCGATTTCCATGAAACCAAACCACCCAAAGAGATAACAGCAGCCTCAGTGGTTCCTCCTCCGACGTCTACAATCATGTTACCTCTGGGCTCAGTAATGGGAAGGCCAGCACCCACAGCTGCAGCTAAAGGCTCCTGAACCACCCAAACATCTCTTGCGCCAGCGTTTCTGCAGGCATCTTCAACCGCCCTACGTTCCACAGGAGTAGCCCCAGTTGGTACGCCCACAACCACGCGTAGCCTCTGAGGAAACACAGAAAACCCCACATGAGCTTTTGCTTTGCTTATGAGGTACTTCACCATGATTTCCGTGGTGTAGTCATCAGCAATAACTCCACTTTTGAGGGGTCTGATCACCACAATGTTCTCAGGAGTTTTTCCCGCCATTTCAAAGGCCTCGTTACCTACTTTGAGAACTTTGTGCGTAACACGATCCAGACCTACTACGGAAGGCTCGCTAACCACAATGCCCTTGCCTTTAACCGCCACTAAACTATTTGCAGTTCCCAGATCGATCCCAATATCTATTGGCATAACTATGACCTCCTATTTTTCATTTCTATTTTTACTGCACCAAGTAAACATAGAGCATGAACAGTACGCCCAGTAATGACATGGCGTTTATACCCAGGGAAAGGTTGAATTGAGCCGCCATAAAGCCCAAGTCAAGTGATAAAGGTCCCAGCTGGAAATTCCACGCATGATTGAAAAAAGGAATGTACTTCCCAAGCAAGAATCCTAGGTATGTTCCGAGGAACAAACCGATAAAAATGCTCCCAATTAGTGGTAAAGTAGGCTTCCGTCTCACCTTCAACCTCCAAATCTTCCATATATTTTATTGCCGCAGCGGGGACAGCTGCCTTGCTCAAGATAGTTCTCAACCGTGAACAAACCTTTTCTTTCAATTAAAAGATTACCACAACGAGGGCACATAGTATTTTCCATACCTGGCAAATTCACATTTCCCAAATACACGTATTTTAGCCCCTTTTCTAAAGCCATCTGGCGCGCCCTGATAAGCAAACTCACGGGCGTGGGTGGCACATTTTGCATCTTAAATTGGGGAAAAAATCTCGTAAGATGCCAAGGAATTTCAGGATTCAAAGATTTAATGAAATCGGCAATGGCTTCCAAATCACCATCATTCACGCCAGGCATGACATTGGTCACTATCTCCACATGCTTTCTACAGGAAACCGCTCTCTCAATGTTGCCTAAAATCACACTTGCCTTAACACCGGGGGCAAACTTTTCATAGGTCTCGTCAGTGAACCCCTTAAGGTCAATACGAAAGACGTCAACGACTGGCTCCCACAGTTTAAAGGTTTGAATGGAATAGTAACCATTGGTGACCACAACTGTATAGAGACCTTCTTCCTTAGCCAGACAAGCTCCGTCATATACATATTCTGCCCATACTGTGGGCTCATTGTAAGTCCAAGCCAAACCGTCGCTCACACGCTTTGCCAAAGCCACAAGCTCACTAGCAGTTATTCTTTGGAGGTTCCAACGATAAGTATCTAAATCAGCATGAGCAATCTCCCAGTTCTGACAACCTATGCAGCGCATATTACAGCCCAACGTTCCCACAGATAGCACAGTGGAACCAGGCAAATAGTGAAAAACTGGCTTTTTCTCAATGGGATCATTGGCTATGCTACTAACCAGTTCACACACATCACAGGAAAACTTGTCATCCTTAACAGAGCGAACGCCGCAATATCCTCTACCAGCAGAAAGGTTGCACGTCCTGGGACAAGCCAGGCAAAATAT
>DMVM01000075.1:1111-2704 GCA_003476705.1 Coprothermobacter sp. | reverse complement strand
TTATGCCAGCTTTCAGTCGGCAGATTCTGATTTGCTCTTCAACTGTGTCCACCCCTTCAATGTCTGGCAGCAAGACGCCCTTACGTAGAGGTCTAACGCTGGACTGAGCCACAACACCGTACACTCGTGGATCAAGCTCAGATCGATCCATGACGAGCTCAAGGGGCCCCAGTACCTCTACAGTGTAATCCAGATAAGGCAGTTCACCAGCCCGAACAGGTGGAAACCGTGGATCCTCAGTCCCAGCAGCAATTGCATTGTTGATAATCTCCAGTGCCAGGTTGTCATAAACAGGTTCAATAGTCCCAATACAGCCTCGTAGTTCTCCTTTTTCCATGAGCGTAACAAAACAGCCAGCCCTTCTGTTAAAAAGTTCAGGCAAAGGATCTGGAGCCGGTATGACTTTACCCGTGAGTACCAACGTTTCCAAAGCTTTTTTAGCTAACTCCACATAAGGATGATGAATTTCTTCAGCCATGGTACTCACTCACCCGATTCTTTCACAACTGTGACCGCATAGCCCACGCCGAAAGGCCCTTCATAGCTGAGGACATCGCTCTTAGCCTTTGGGCCCATGAAACCGAAAAGCGTGGCTATGGACCAATAACCGCATTCACCAGCTAAATCCCTAAAGTCTTCCAGAAGTAGGTACTTATCCAGTGACCAATCTTTAACCGCTTCAACCAATTTTAAGTCGAACCGCTTTGCGTCTGGATGATATCCTGCTGGTGCATCAGGAAGCAGCCTATGGCTGAGATCACCCGAGGCAATGAAAAGAACTCTTCTATTTTCAAAAAGCTGTCTCGTGCAGGAGCCAAAAGTGATGTAACCTTTGGTGGAAAGCGAAAATGCATAGCCCATGATTACCAATGGCGAGCCAGGGTGTAAGTAGTAAAGGGGTACCATGGAACCATGGTCCATGAGTCCGTAACGGATAGCTGATGCGCCGCACCCCTTAAGTGCATATGCATCCTCAGTAGAACAATCGTAACGCATGGTCACCTGAGGAGCACCGAAATCACCAAAATCGCCTGTGTATCTATCGGTGACCTGAACTGGAACCTTTTCACCATTCAAAGCCACTGCATGAGGTGACATTATAAGTGTCACCTCAGGATTAAACTTCTCCACTTCAGATGCGGCTGATTTAAGTGCATCAATGGTTTTCTGCACTTTTTTCGTTTCGTTTCCGCCTATTTCAGGAATGATTATAGGCGGATGACAAGAAATGATGCCCAATACAGGCACAACTCATCCCCCCAGTTCACTCAATCTCTTAATCACTTTACTGAGTGATTCCTCCAGTGCCCTACGCTCTTCCCTCTGCTTTTCCACAACCTCTTGTGGTGCTTTTTTGATGAAATCTTCGTTCTGCAGCCTCTTGTCATATATGGCTATACGGTTCTCTAAATCGGCTTGTTGTTTCTGCAGACGTTTTCTTTCTCTGTCAATATCTACCAAACCCTCCAAGGGCACAAAGAACACAGTGTTTCCGACGACTACGCTGTAGGCATTTGAAATAGTTTGTGATGTGTGCTCAATCTCTGACACGCGTGCAAGGAATTTTATGTAGGGGAAGAACTCTTCCCACTC
>DMVM01000075.1:0-1078 GCA_003476705.1 Coprothermobacter sp. | reverse complement strand
GCTTCTTTCATTGTGGCAACTTTCTCAATAGCTTCCTCATCAACCACATGATAGTTAAGCTTCGGCCAAGTTTCTTCAACCAGGTAATCACTGTGCCCCATCCGATCCCAGATTTCCTGGGTTACGAAAGGCAAGAAAGGATGGAACAGTTTTAAGGACTGCTCCAAAACCTCTTTGAGCGTCCAGTAGGTACCGTAGCTGGGATCTACTTTTGACATCTCAATGTACCAATCGCAGTATTCACTCCAGTAGAAACTCTCTATTTCCCTCAGAGCGGCGCCGAAATCATAAGCCTCAAAACATTCGCTAACAAATTGTTTTGTCTGCTCCAACCTGCTTAGTATGTAACGATCGGCTCTGCTAAACTGGTTTGGTGTTGTATCAAGCTGCTTACCTTCCAAAACACTCAGAACATAGCGAGCGGAGTTCCATATCTTATTTGTGAGATTCTTTCCGTGCTCCACCCTGGACTCGGAAAAATTCACATCCTGACCGCCCATACTCATGGCTGATACAAGAGCGTAGCGAAGTGCATCAGCACTATATTCATCAATCATGTCCATGGGATCAACCGTGTTACCTTTTGACTTACTCATCTTCTGCCCATGTTCATCTAAGACAAGGCCGTGTAGGAATACTTCTTTAAAAGGAATCTGCTCTGTTAGTGTGGTTGCCATGAAAATCATGCGAGCAACCCAGAAAAACAATATGTCGTAGCCAGTTATGAGCAGTGATGTGGGGTAATAATATTTCAAATCTTCAGTCTCCTGAGGCCACCCGAACACCTCGAAGGGCCACAAAGAAGAACTGAACCACGTGTCCAGCACGTCATTTTCTTGTTTTACGGGCCCACCACATTTTGGACACTGCTCCACTGTTTCTTCTTCACTGGCGAACACGTACCCGCATTCTTCACAAGTATAAACAGGAATCCGGTGTCCCCACCAAATTTGTCTGGATATGCACCAATCACGTATGTTGTCCATCCAATCCTGATACACCTTTATCCAGCGCTCTGGGATGATTTGCACTTCAGCTGTTTCCACCACACGCTTTGCTTCATCAGCCATGGCTGTTA
>DMVM01000127.1 GCA_003476705.1 Coprothermobacter sp. | reverse complement strand
GCTACAGGTTTTGGAGCCGTATCCAGTGTGCCTTTTGTACCTTTTAGCAAACGCTGTCCCACTTTTATGGTACCTGACAATGTGCTGAATTCGATTCTGCTAGGAGGTAGAACTGGCATGTTGATCACAAGATCGCCTGAAACTGATTTGAACTGGATCGAACGAAAGGTATCAGTAACTTCTCGCATGACAATGTCACCAGAAACTGTCTCCATGCGCGTTTCTCTGAAGCTAATGTCCTGAGCCAACAGGTCTCCACTTACTGATGACACTTTCAGCTGGTTTTTTGCCTTTACATTCCTTAATTTAACATCACCTGAAGTAGTTTTTATATCAATTTCTTGGCATTCCACGTCGGACACGTTTACATCACTGCTTACTGCGTTTAGAGTTAGCTTGTCTTGACAATTGGGTGCTGACAAGTTTACGTCTCCGGACACGGTTGAAATGGCAAACTCTCTTGTGGGAGGCAGTGTAATGGTTGCTTTATCGACCCTAAGCGACCTGGATCGTCCAAAAGACACGAACACCATGCGGTTTGCTTCGTACTCTAGGGTAATTTCCAGTTCATCGTCAGTGCGTCTTACCTTAGGCTCATAAACCTGTATTCTTTCAGCTTCGCCCTCAAGTTCCACTTCCAAAACTATTTGTGAGGTTTCGCCGTTTTTAATTTCAAGATCTGCAGAGACCGCTAATATCCTTAGCTTTTTTTCTGAAAAGGGTATGGTAAACAGCTTAGTTGTTTTCATGTTCCTTTAACTCCTTTAGTATACGAAGTGCAGTTTCTGCATCCAATGCACCTTCTCGTAGTTGCTGAAGTATGTCCCACTCTGTGATCTCTTCCTGTACGTCGTATCCTAACGTTTTAAGTATGTTCTCCAAGCGGCTTCTCACTGTGGGATATGACAGTCCCAATTCCTTCTGCACTTCCGATAAATTGCCTCGTTTCTTTAAGAACAGTTTTACAAAGTCCAACTGTTCGGGTGCTAGCTTAAACAGTTCATCCATGGGAAAATCTCCCGTTATGGCTGTTCCGCAGTCAGGGCATTTAAGTCCAGTTACATGAAGTTGAGAACCGCAATTTGGACACACTGTAATCATGTTCATCGCCTCCTTTAATAATATTAACATGTATATTAAAAAAGTCAACATAAGACTTTCAAATACAGAAAAATCTTTTCCGTAATTTCTGTGCAGACCGGAGTCAAGTAGATAAACAGTGTTAAGCCATTCTTTGTAATGTTATGTGCCTATTAAAGTGAATATGTTGAATTGCGGTGACTTTTTACCTATAATGACCAGAACCATTTGTTTTATTTGATCATCGGAGGTGTTTTAAAATGAGAGGTCGACATTGGTTTTGGTTTGCTCTGATTGTGGTATTGTTTATGTGTTTACCAGGCTACGTCATGGCCGAAGACTCTGGAGCGTTGAATTTCGGGGTTTGGTCGCTACTCCCAGCTCTATTGGCAATTGTTTTGGCGTTTGTCACGCGACAAGTTGTACTTTCCCTTTTTTTGGGAGCCCTTGTGGGGGTTGTCATGTTGGAGGGTGGTAACGTCTTAGGTGCTTTCTTAACACTTCTTAGCAAGTATCTTGTGGGAGCGCTCACCGATAGCTTTCACGCTGGCATACTGATCTTTCTTGCGGTACTGGGTTCCGTAATAGGGATTATAGGTCGCATGGGCGGAACCAAAGCTTTGGCAGATTTTATTGGAAGACTAGCTAAAAATGAAAGAACAGCAGGGTTTGCTACGTGGCTACTGGGCACTTTGGTTTTCTTTGATGACTACGCGAATGCCGTGGTGGTGGGGCCCACGATGAGGCCTTTGTTCGATAAATACAGCATCTCCCGTGAAAAGTTGGCTTTCATTGTTGATGCTACTGCAGCTCCCGTTTCTGGCTTGTTCATAATCTCTACTTGGATTGGCTATGAACTTTCTTTGATAAAGGATTCCTATGCCGGCTTGGGTATTACTGTTGCACCATATGATGTGTTCCTGTCGAGTCTGCCTTTTAGATTCTATGAGATTCTCATGTTACTTTTTGTAGTGCTAATTGCGTTTACAGGTAGGGATTTTGGACCCATGTGGCACGCAGAGCACAGGGCTCGAACTACGGGTAAGCTACTTGACGATGATGCGCGACCCATAGCCGCTAACATAAAGATGGAGCAAGTTTATTTAGGGGATAAGGAAGCGAAAGCATATAACGCATTGATACCAATTGTACTCTTGATTGTTTCTTCCCTGATTGCGCTTTGGTACAACGGTGGCGGCCCCAATCTTGGTTACAGTTTTGATGCTATTAGGCAGGCTTTCAGCAATGCTGATTCGTCTATTGCTATTCTATGGGCTACGGTATTCACAGCCATTGTAACAGTTCTTATGGCTGTGGGGCAGCGCATATTGTCTCTCCAGGAAACCATGGACGCTTTTACTGAAGGTGCTGCCTCAATGGTTCCAGCGTTGATGATTTTGACCTTGGCTTGGACAATATCTGGGGTCATTACTGATGTGGGAACTGCTCAGTTCTTGGTTGGCGTTCTGTCTGAACATTTACCTGTTTTTGCAGTGGCTCCGCTAGTTTTCTTGGTAGCTTCCTTGGTAAGTTTTGCCACTGGCACAAGCTGGGGAACTATGGCTATTGTGATGCCACTTGCCATACCGCTAGCTTATAGTGTTAGTCCCAGTATAACTACTTTAGTGGTTGGTAGCGTGCTCGGTGGGGCCATTTTTGGTGATCATTGTTCGCCCATATCGGATACCACCATAATGGCTTCCATGTCTTCCTCTTGCGACCACATTGCGCACATTAAAACTCAGTTACCTTATGCTCTGGCAGTTCAGGTTATTTGTTTAATCTTATACGTCTTAGGTGGTTTTATATCCAGCTCTTGGCTTTTGCTTCTTATTGGTGCTGTAAGTGTGTTCGCTGTAGTAAGGTACTTAGGGAAACCTGTAAAAGTATCCAATTCAAAGCCTAGTTCCGAGAGCGTTTAAGATAGCGGCGACATGGTTTCTTGGGTGCTGTCAGCTTCTAACTTGGCCATTGCAAGATCCTCAACATGCTGGATGCTGTAATTGCCGAACGCTAGCAATGCAACCGCAATGGAAAGTACTGAGCCCAAAATCATTAAGAAGCTGATGGCCCCCGCAGGACCTTGACCAAGCAGGTTAGATAGTATAATCTCTTGGTTGAAATAAGGTACTAAGACATTATCAACGAGTGGGCCGCTAAGAAACATGGGAATTCCACTAAGGGCTTGAGCTATGAATCGACGTGCCGAAAATACTCTGCCCTGCATGGGTATGGGAACAATACTTTGCCATATAGCCTGGCTGTGGGTATTTGACATCACTCCACCGAAAGAACCTAGCGCAGCACCTATGCACATAGTAGGTACCCATCTGAAGTAACCCACTATTAAGAATCCGATGTCGCTTATGATTATGCCAATGAGCAGCGCTTTGACTTTTCTGCCAGGCAGAACCCAAAGAGAGAGTAGTAGCGTCCCTATTAGACCTCCGACTCCAAAAAACGTTTCAACGGTACCTAATGCCAAGGCGTTGTTATTGGTTCTTGCAAGTACATAGGGAGAGAACAAGCTATTTGCGAATCCGGTGAAAAAATTCGAAGCAAGGAAAACCATCAGCAGCATAAGCAATGGTTGCCTTTGCGAAATAAACTTGAAGCCAAACAATATGTCTTGCCAGAAGCTGGCTGACGCATCTCCTTTACCGGCAGTTTTTCCTTTTCTGATGTCAGGTATGGAAACCCATAGGTTTATTAATATGGCTAACGTGAGGGTCAAAAGATCTATAGTCATGATACCTTCCAAGCCAATAGTACCTAGTAGTCCACCTGCAAGTATGGGTGCAACTAGTGCTGGACCATAGTCAGTAATGCTGAACAATGCATTGGCTTTGGTGTATTGATCTGGTTTTAACATACTAGCTAGTGTTACGGAGTAGGCTGGCCATTGAAGAGCTGAAAAAATGCCATTCACAAAGGACATAGTATAAAGGAAGGATAAAGTTAGTGAATTTTGCGTGTAGAGGAAAAGAGCTATAAGCGTAAGCACACCGGAAGCTATATCAGGTAGTATGAGCGATATTTTTCTAGGCCAACGGTCAACCAAGCTACCAGCCGCCAAACCGAAAATCACTTGTGCACCAAAGAAGAGAATGCTCATAATACTAAATGGGGTGGCTTTGCCAAATTCTTGCCAAACCCAGTAGGAAAGCCCAAATTGAGTCATTACAGTACCTGTTATCGAAGCCACTTGACCTATTGTTATTGTTGCGAACCCTTTCAAACCTGAAGGTCTTGTCACTCAGCACCACCCCTTTGATATTTATATAGATTGACTTGAAAGAATTATAACATAAGGTAAATAATTTTAAAGCTAGACACACAGATCCTTTATTCAAAGATAGCGGTTCTATGCTGTTACAATGTTAGGTATGAAGATTTCGGTACTTCCATCTGTAAGTGAACAACTTCCTGAAGGAGATTTTGTATGGATTGCTTTGGATATTATCCGTGCGACGAGTACCATTGTTACGTTTCTTGCTGAGGGCGGTAAATCGATTCTCGTTACAGATTCTATTGAGTTGGCCGCTAGAGAAAAAGTAAAGGACCCATCGGTGATTCTCATTGGGGAGAGGGGTGGAATAAAGATAGACGGTTTCGATTTTGATAACTCTCCTGTGAGTTTGGCAAAACATGTTGATCAATTACAAGGTGCCAGAGCCGTTATGACTACCACAAACGGCACCAATTTAATAATAAAGCTCCAGAATACCACTACGAGAATTCTGATTGGATCACTGTTAAATCTATCATCTGTGGTGCAAGAAACCTTTGATATTGCCCAAAAAGAGCAATTTGAGGGTATTGGGGTGGCTTGTGCGGGGAAGGAAGGTCGACTGGTTGCAGACGATTTCTACTGTGCGGGTCTTGTGGTAAGCAGACTACTTACCTTGAGCAACACAAAAATGGAACTTGATGATGCAGCAAAGGTATCTCTATCTTGGGCTAAAGTAACTGATGACCCACTAGACGCACTCATGCAGTCAGAGAGTGGAAGAAACATATTGAGATACGGCAAAGACGCTGATATAAAGTTTTGTTCTCAAATAGATCTGTATGCTATTGTTCCAAAAGTTGTTGATAATATTGTAACAAAATGAAATAACGGGGGTGAGTTATTCGTGAAATTCTTTTTGGACACGGCATTTGTGGAAGAGATAAAAGCTGTAAAGGAGTGGGGTATTCTAGATGGAGTTACTACTAACCCAACATTGGTTGCCAAGACAGGTAAAGGTTTCATGGAAGTGGTTCAAGACATACTTAACATTGTGGAGGGGCCCGTCAGTTTAGAAGTAGTGGCGCAAGATGCTCAGGGGATGGTGGAGCAAGCAAAGCAGCTAAGGCGTTTAGGTGAACAGGTTGTAATTAAGATTCCAGCTACGCAAGAAGGCATAAAAGCCGTGAAGGTGCTTTCCCAAGAAGGTATACCAACAAATGTGACGCTCATCTTTCAACCACTTCAAGCGTTGTTGGCTGCCAAGGCTGGTGCTACCTATGTTTCACCATTTGTGGGACGCTTGGAAGATATTGGACACGATGCCATGGACCTGGTGTTTGACATTAAAAACATATTCGATAATTACGGCTTTGAAACACAAATCATAGTTGCCAGTGTTAGACATCCTAAGCATGTCCTTGATGCAGCTCGCATGGGCGCTGATATTTGCACGGTTCCATTCAAGGTTATGGAACAGCTTTTTAAGCACTCACTAACTGACAGGGGATTGGAACAGTTCTTAGCTGATTGGTCAAAGGTACCTGGGCGTCCTTTTTAGCGCACAATGTCAGGGGAGCCTAGAATATTAGGCTTCCTTTATAAATTTGTCAATGTAAATGGCAGCCTTTTTTCCTGCTCCCAGAGCTTCTATGACGGTAGCTGAACCTGTTACAATATCGCCTCCGGCAAACACACCAGGTATGTTGGTTTGGCATTGGTCATCTACTACAATGTTGCCATGGGGTGTGAGTAGGAGTTCTGGCGTGCTGTATTTAAGTATGGGATTCGGCATGGTTCCAATGGCTACTATAACTTGGTCGCAATAAATTTCGTAGTTACTTCCTTCAATGGGTACAGGCTTTCTTCTACCTCGCTCATCTGGTGATCCAAGCTGCATGGAAACAACTTCTGCTGATTGTACCCAACCGTTCTTGCCGTGAAAAGCAATCGGATTTGTTAGAAGCTTCATGTTTATGCCTTCTTCTTCCGCATGCTGAACTTCTTCAGCTCGTGCTGGCATTTCAGCTCTACTGCGTCTGTAAACAATGGTCACATTGGCACCTAAACGCCTTGCGGTTCTGGCGGCATCCATGGCAACATTCCCTGCACCGACCACTACTACTTCCTTACCCTTTTTTATGGGTGTGTCAAATTCTGGGAATCGGTAAGCTTTCATGAGGTTGACCCTGATTAGGAATTCATTGGCCGTGAATATGCCATTAAGGTTCTCACCAGGTACTCCCAAAAGCAATGGTGCCCCAGCACCGGTTCCCAAGAATATACTTTTGAATTCTCGCAGCAGCTGTTGTAAGGTGTAAGTCTTCCCTATGATAACGTCTGTATGGATGAAAACGCCTAAGTCGCTCAGAAGCATGATTTCGTGGTTGACTATTTTCTTTGGTAGTCTGAATTCCGGTATGCCATAGCTAAGTACGCCACCTGGTAGATGGAGTGCTTCGAACAAATGTACC
>DMVM01000107.1:4685-6372 GCA_003476705.1 Coprothermobacter sp. | reverse complement strand
CGGATAATCCCCTAATTGTGCACGTTTCTGACTTAAGCCAGGTTTACGACCTAGTGACGGAGGTTCCCGAAAAGGCAAGGAAAGTCATGGAAGTTTTTTGGCCGGGCCCTCTTAGTGTCATTCTGGAAGCAAAGGAGACCGTGCCTCTGGTTACGCGTGGAGGATTGGAAAGCGTGGCAATCAGAATGCCTGCTCATCCTGTGGCTTTATCACTCATAAAATGTGCTGGTCCAATTGCGGCGCCCAGCGCAAACAAGAGTGGTAGGCCTTCACCTACGACCGCTGAGCATGTTTACCAAGATTTTGGTGACGATGTGCTCATCCTGGATGCTGGTCCAACCTTCGTTGGTCTTGAATCTACGGTGGTTGATGTTAGGGAGGAACCTTGGAAAATATACCGCCCCGGTGCAGTAACTCGCGAATTACTTGAAGCGCATGGTCATGTTTCAGTTGAATACGTTGGAAAAATTGAGGAAAGTGGCTCAGCACCCTCCCCTGGTATGAAATACAGGCACTATGCCCCAAATGTACCAGTTTTTCTTTTTCGTGATGTTGACGAATTACCGCCAAGCCAAGACATAACAGTGATTGCTTTAGATGATCTGGCTCCCACTTTTTCTGGAAAACCCAACATCATATTCATCAGTCTGGGAGCTGATCAGCATTCTGCCGCTGCCCGTATTTACATGGCCCTACGGCAAGCTGAACAATTTGGCCGAACTACTTATGTACAGCTCATGGACGAGGAGGGTATCGGTATTGCCTACAATGAACGAGTCCGAAAAGCCGCTGGTGCGTCAAGAAAGTTGGCTTATTAAAGTAGCTAGAACAGGGCTTGTGGCCGCACTTTATGTTGTTTTTACTTATCTTTCCAGTGTTTTCAATTTAGCTTTTGGTACATTGCAATTCAGAGTCTCCGAAAGTTTAACGTTACTACCCCTCATTTGGGGTGAAACCGTTTTTGGATTAACGGTGGGCACATTACTCAGCAATCTTGGTAGTCCCTACGGCGTCATTGACTGGGTGTTTGGAACGTTAGCCAGCTTTGTTGCCTTAAGTTTGGTTAGGTGGATAGGAAGGAAAGGCTACTCTGAGTGGATAGCTGCTTTGGCAGTGTCGGTGGTAAATGCACTTGCCGTTCCGTTTGTCATTCTTATCGGAGCTATGGGATTAGGCTCTTCAACCATGGGCGGAGTGTTTCTAAGTAGTATTTACTGGTCCTACGCTGCGACCATTTTCGCAGAGGAGTTTTGCGTTGTAGCTTTTTTGGGTATACCACTTATTAGGACCATAAAAGGGAGGGTACTAAAGTGATTCAACCTTTGAAATACGATAGAGAAACTGGAACGCTTTTCCTGCTGGATCAGACATTACTGCCCGATGAGGAGCGCTATGTCCAGGTAAAAACACTGGACGAACTTATCGAAGCTATAAAAGCTTTGAGGGTCAGAGGTGCTCCACTATTGGGTTTAGCAGGTGCGTATGGTTTGCTCTTTGCAGTTCTTGAAAGTGAAAAGTCTGCACTCTTTTGGGAAGAACTGCGAAGAAGAGTAGACCTACTGGTGAATGCAAGGCCTACTGCTGTGAATTTGAAAAAAGAAGTGGAATCCATTTTGGCAGATATCCCGATGACGGCCGAGCCTTATGAAGTGGCTGCCATAGTTTACGAGAAGGTACTCTCTTTGGA
>DMVM01000107.1:0-4617 GCA_003476705.1 Coprothermobacter sp. | reverse complement strand
GTAGCTTACCTGTGCGAAACCAGACCTGTTCTTCAGGGGGCAAGGTTATCTGCGTGGGAACTTCTTAAGGAGAACGTACCCCACTACATAATCACGGACAATGCAGCACCCTATTTAATGTCTTTGGGTAAGGTGGACGCTGTGGTGGTTGGTGCAGATCGCGTAGCTAGGAATGGAGACACCGCGAATAAGGTAGGAACGCTTATGCTCGCTATTGCTGCAAAACATTGTGGCATAGACTTTTACGTTGCCGCTCCTACTAGCAGTTTTGACATGACCATAGCTGACGGTAACGGCATCGTGGTGGAAGAAAGAGACCCTGAAGAGGTTTTACAGATTTGCGGTGTGAGAATTGCTCCTAACGGCAGTCGGGCACTGAATTACGCTTTTGACGTTACGCCAGGGTCTTTAATCGATGGATACATCACAGAACAAGGTATTTTGAAGGCACCCTTCACGGAGGTGAACTACATTGGACGATAGGCAGAAAATTGATGAGGAAGTAAAAGCTTCTTCTTTCGACTCAGAGAAGAGTGGTGAGGAACAGACATTTGAAAACACTGAAGAACCTGTTGAAGGTTTACAAAATCAACATGATAATGGATCTAATCCTGCTGAAGAACGAGACACTAAGGCTAAAGAGGCAAACAAGAACAATAACAGCAGCATGAATAACAATGAGCTTTCTAAGAAGCTGGAGCAACTTGAAACTGAAAGGTTGACACTTCAAGAGAAGATTGCAGTTTTGGAGCAGCAGCACAGGGAGCTTGAGGAATTCTTGCTGAAAATGAAACATGAATTTGCCTTGGCAAAAGAGGCCCTTAAGCGTGATCAAGAGAAAAAGGAAAGACTCTTAGCAGAGTCCATGGCTCGAGATCTGTTTCCCATACTTGATACCTTGGACCACGCACTGGAACATGATGATGAAAACAACGGGTTACGATTGATTAGAAGTCAGCTTGTTTCAGTTTTAGAAAAGTATGGAGTTGTTGAAGTGGGTAAAGAAGGCGAAGTTTTTGATCCTAATTGGCATGAATTCCTTGGGTATGCAGAAGGGCCAGAGAATAAAATCATAAAAGTGGTGCGAAAGGGTTACAAAATTGGCGATACACTGCTGAGGCCAGCATTGGTGATCATAGGACAGCCATCTTCCTGCTGATCTCCCATCTTTTTTCCAGCTATGCTTTGTCCATAAATTTAGGATAAGTACCTTTATTCGTATGGCATGGTAATGTAATATTAATATATGAGAAGAATTTTGCGATTCGTTAAAGAGCACGTATGGTTTTACGTAATTGCTGTTGGTTTGCTGATCGGCGTTGATGCAGTGCAGGTCTATCTTCCTTTGATCTTGGGTGACTTCGTTAATGCTGTTACTGCCCTTGAATCTAATGTGGCTCGTTATGCTTACATATATCTGGGGTTAGTAGTGTGCATGACACTTATGCGTTATGCGTATCGTTACACACTTCAACGCATGGCACTAGTATTTGATTATGACCTAAGAAAGAAAACGTTCAGCGAACTATTGAAGGTACCTAATGAGTTCCTTTATGATTACGATATTGGAGACCTTATGAGCAGACTCACCAACGATCTGCATGCTATCAGACAGTTTATGCAAATGGGGCTTATAAGCTTAATAGACGTTTTAGTATTAGGTGTTAGCACTATTGTGATGATGCTTTTATTAGATAGAATGCTGTTCTGGTATGCGGTTGTTCCTTTAGTCGGTGTGACCATTTTCACTATTTTCTTTAGCCGCTATATTTTTGTGTTCTTCAAGAAAATTCAAGATACTTTTGGCTCTCTTACCGAGCGTGTTCAAGAGTTTCTTACTAATATTAGAGTGCTACGTGCTTTTGGAAAAGGCCACAAAGCCATTGGTATTTTTGAATCCGTGAATGCTGATTACTACAAGTATTACTTAAGAGAAGTGCGTTTAGAAGCTCTTTTTGGGCCCATAACAGGCCTTTTCGCCGGTATTTCCACACTTTTGGTAATCTGGGTGGGCATTGGGGAGCTTCAGACGGGACGTCTGGAGTTAGGAACATTGGTTTCCTATGTTAACTACATTGGATTACTGCTGTGGCCCATGATGGCGGTTGGATTTGGTTTGTCGAACCTGCAACGCGCCAACGCCTCTATGAAGAGGATAGAGGACATCATATTGGCGCCCAAAGAGGTCCCTTGTTTTGAACCCTGTCATCATGTTGACAAGTTTGAAAAGCTTGAAGTCAAAAACTTGCATTTCTCTTATGGTGATCGCAAAGTTCTTGAGAACGTGCATTTAGAGGTAAATGCTGGTGAGTTAATTGGTATTGCTGGTCCCATTGGTTGTGGGAAATCCACCCTTACAAAACTTCTGATAAGGGTACTGGAGCCACCGGAAAATACGGTTTTCGTAAATGGTATAGACGTCAGACACATACCACTCAAAGAACTCAGATCTTTGGTAACGTACGTACCCCAGAGTATTTACCTGTTCTCTATGACGGTACGTGACAACCTAAAGTTTGGCAATCCGTCAGCCACAGATGAGCAAATCTGGGAGGCCCTTGAGGTAGCTTGCTTGGCAGAGGATATTAGGTTGCTGCCGCAAGGTCTGGACACCCTTATCGGTGAAAGAGGACTGACTTTGTCTGGTGGGCAAAAACAGCGTATGGCAATAGCTCGTGCCTTATTGGCTGACAGGCCCGTTCTCATGCTGGACGACGCATTTTCTGCTCTAGATACGGTTACTGAGGAACAGTTGGTCAAGAATCTGGTGGACTATGCTCGTTTGAACAATAAGAGTGTAATCCTTGTTAGCCACAGGATTAGCGCTTTGCTACCCACGGACAGGGTTTACGTGCTAATAAGCGGTAGCACCAAAGAATTTGGGCCTCCTGCTGACCTCATAAAGCAACAGGGGTATCTGGCTCACCTTTATAGAATTCAAGTGCTGGAGGGGTTAGTCCATGGATGATGTTTTAGAACAAGAAGAACAGACGCGGCGCCACAACGATAAAGAACTGTTAGCGTTTCTGTGGCCTTACATAAAACCACATTTGGCAGTTATAATAGTTACACTGCTAGTCACTCTCGGTTCGGCAATAAGTTCTGTTCTCCAGCCTTATATCTTTAAAATTATCATTGACGACCACATAAGAGTTATGAATTTTAGCGGTTTAGGCAACTTACTGCTTATTTACCTCATACTATTGGGCGCTTACTTTGTTTTCAGCTGGACTCAAATGTATCTTAGCAGCGTGTTCGGTCAGAAGATTACTTGGCAGCTTCGTGTGGATTTGATGAAATACCTCATGTCTTTTAAAGTAGATTTCTTCAGCAGAAATCCTGTTGGAAAGTTGGTAACTCGCGTAACTAATGACGTAGCAAACCTCAACGAGATGATAAGTGCCGGTTTCGTGTCTTTAATTGCGGACGTTTTTCTGTTGGTCAGCATCTTTATCATGATGCTGCTCATGAACTGGCGCCTTACTTTGGTGGTGCTCTTAGCTGTGGTACCTGTGGGCATCATGCTGCAAGTGTTGGGCTTTGCTCTTAGGCGCGCGTGGCGTGTTATTCGACGTGTGGTCTCGCGTATGAATGTATATACTCAGGAAATGCTTTCGGGTTTTGTGGTGGTAAAGGCTTTTACCAGGGAGCCGTTGTGTGAAGAGGAATATGATGCCATAAACCAGGAACACTACAAATACCAGTTGCAAGCAGCTCGACTAAGAGTTTTCTTTTACCCCTCGGTGAGTTTTCTCAGAGAGCTCAGTCGTGCATTGGTTTTATTGTATGGTGGTTACCTCATCTCAAGGGGATTGGTTACCGTGGGCACACTGGTTTCGTTCTTCCAGCTCTTGCCCATGATGTTCGACCCCATTGCGGATTTTTCCGACAAGTTTACGCTTTTCCAGACAGCTTTCGCATCTCTAGAAAAGATCATGGACGTCATGGAAGTCAAGGAAGTGGAGTACAAAGGAAAAGATTATGCTGCTTCACTCCATGGAGACATTGCCTTCGATTCAGTGAGTTTTGCTTATGAGGAAGAACCCGTTCTTAAAGATGTTTCCTTTGATCTTGGGCAGGGACAAACGTTAGCCATTGTTGGGCCAACAGGTGCCGGCAAATCTACCATTTTGAACTTACTTATCGGTTTCTACGATAACTATGACGGTAAGGTTTTTGTGGACGATGTAGAACTAAGAGATTGGAATATCGATGAGTACCGTCATAACTTGGCTTTGGTACTTCAAGAAGTGCAACTTTTCCACGATACTATAAGGAACAATATAACGCTGTGGGACGATGCCAGCGATGAGAAACTGGAAGAAATACTAAAAATAGTTAATGCGGACTTTGTCATGAATTTACCGGGCGGTTTGGACTACATGTTGGCTCCTGAAGGCGCCAACCTTTCTCAGGGCCAAAGGCAGCTTATAGCTTTTGCCAGGGCTCTGTACCATAAACCAAAACTTCTTTTGCTAGATGAAGCAACTGCGAACATCGATACTGACACAGAACGCTTAATTCAGAACGCACTGCCTCGGCTAATGGCAGGGCGTACAACTGTGGTCATTGCTCACAGGCTGAGCACCATTCAAGAAGCTGATAAGATTATCGTAA
>DMVM01000084.1 GCA_003476705.1 Coprothermobacter sp. | reverse complement strand
AGGTCTGCGAGAGTTATTTAATACGTATTTTCCCATCGAGGATGCTAAGGGACGTTGGCGCATAGACATATTAGATTATTATTTTGAGAATGATGTGGCTGACGAAACCGGCAACCCCATCAATACCCCAGAGGACGCTATAAGGGAGCACGCCACTTATGCCAAAAGGCTCATTGTAAAGGTGCGTGTGCACAACAGCGAGACAGGGGAAATAGTAGAGAAAGAGCACGTTTTGGGTAAAAGAATACCTTGGATGACGGATTCAGGGGATTTCATAGTGAATGGTTCTAGGAGGGTAACTCTGAACCAGCTAGTGAGGTCACCTGGTATTTACTTGGAAACTGATGGTTCACTTAGGAGAATTTCTCTTATACCCCAAAGAGGAACTTGGATCGATATTGAGTATGATGGTAAGAATCCACTAAGCATTGTTTTGGATAGACGTTCCAAAAAGCTTAATTTGGCAACGTATCTTAGAGCTTTGGGTTATATGTCCGATGATGAGATTAGAACAAGGCTTAAAGACAGTGCTTTAAAGTGGATAGAGTTTTTCCTAAACGATGCTGGTTTTGACAACAAGAAGCTTTTTGTGTCACAAAACCTTGTTTCTTACTTCAATTACTTGCGCAGTTATTATTCTTCTACAGTACAGACCGTTTCAGAGTTTAGGAATGTACTTGAAAACTTGGATGTGGATGATCAACTCTTGGAAAGATTGGAAGAATACAATGTAGAAAGCGTCTTAGATGAAATTGCAGAATCCTATGCTTCTCAGTACAGCGGTTTGGAGATACTAAACACTTTCAAAACTATTGTGGACGAAAACCTCAAACTTTTAATTGATAAGACCATTGACGGGGATACATCCATAAATATTTCCACGGTTTCTACTGTGTGGGACCAAATTGTTGCTGCTTTAAGAGAAACTGAACTTTTGGAAGATGTTCTGGATAAAGAGGGCTCGGTAGTGGTTCGTGCTAATTCGCCCATGAGCACACGGGATGTAGAAACATTCTTCAAGTCGTATGTGATTCCCATGGTCAGATCAGGTAAATACGACATTAAAGTCAAAGTTCCTGTTCGCGGTCAGATGAAAGCCTATGAAGGTTGGGTCATCGCCGATGATGTGGAAGTTGATGGAGAGAGCGTTGAAGGACGCGCATTAGATCCCGAACTAGCCAAAAGTTTAAGAAAAGTAAGTGACTTTGTGGCTTTGCAGGTTCCTATAAAGAAGTTTTTCCAGGGTAGCGCTTTTGTGGAGTTGGAAAAAAGAAGAACAGGTGAAACACTTTCTGAAAGAGAAGCAGAAAGACGATTCAGACAATTACTATTTGATCCAAAAAGAAACCAAATTGGTCGTGTGGGTGCGTACCACATCGAACACCGTTATGGCATAAGAGTGGAAGATTCTCTAACCGATGAAATGCTCGCGGAACTCGGCGGCATATTGCTGGCGTACTGCATTGGCTCTACCATGCCAGACGATATCGATCACCTTAGCAATAGGCGTGTTCGTGCCATTGGCGAGCTCTATTATGAGGTGTTTGCCAATGCCTTTGAGCGCTTGGTTAAAACAGCCAGAGACGAGATGATTAACCAGCAAAAGGAACCAGAACTTAAACTGCACCGTGTTTTGGCTCAGAACATATTGACACAGTACGTTTGGCGTTTTGTCAATCCATCTGAAGTACATCAGCTTTTGGAGTACACGAATCCATTAACGGAGATTACACACAAGCGTCGTGTGACTGCCATGGGGCGTGGTGGACTTAGTCGTGAGCACGCCAGCATTGAAGTTCGTGATGTTCATCATACACACTATGGTAGGCTGTGCCCCATCGAGACACCAGAAGGACAGAATATTGGACTGATACTATCTTTGGCGACGTATGCCAAGCTCAACGAGTATGGGTTCTTGATAACACCATATAGGCGTGTGGTCAATGGTGAAGTAACTGATGGGATTGTTTGGATGGACGCTTTGGAAGAGGAAAAGGAATACATTGTTCCAGCGGACACTCCGTTAAATGGAAGAAAAATAGACGTGGACAGAGTACTTGCCAGACACAGAAGTCAATGGGTTGCAGTGGATAAGGATCAGATAACACTTATGGATGTCAGTGTGACTCAGCCATTCTCAATTTCCGCCTCACTGGTGCCTTTCTTGGAGTCAGACGACGCCATACGCGCGCTCATGGGTTCCAACATGCAGAGGCAAGCTGTTCCACTGATTAATGCTGAATCCCCCATTGTGGCTACAGGTATGGAAAAGCATGTGGTGGAATCCTTGGACCATGTCATAAAAGCGAATCAAGATGGCACGGTTTCTTATGTGGATGGCAAACAAGTAAAGATTAAGGCAGAAGATGGCTATGAAAAGACTTTTCAACTAAAAGTTTTTGATAGAACAAACCAAGATACGGTGGTCCATTTCCGACCCAAGGTAAAGCAAGGGCAGAAGGTTAAGAAAGGTGATGTTTTGGCTGAAGCTATAACCTCTGATAACGGAGAACTGGCTTTAGGCCGCAACGTTTTAGTGGCTTTCATACCTTGGGAAGGTTACAACTACGAAGATGCCATACTCATTAGTAAGCGTTTGGTCAAGGATGATGTGTTTACCTCAGTGCACATACGCGAATACATGGTAGAAGTGGCAGAGCTTAGCAGAGGTAGATCTGAAGAGATCACTTACGACTTACCAGATTCCGTTTCCGAGCAGGAGAAAAGATACTTGGACCCTGAAACCGGTATTGTTATGGTGGGTACCGAGGTCAAACCCGGTGACATCTTGGTTGGTAAGGTAACCCCAAAAGAAGAAGAAGGTAAATCCATTGAAACGAAACTGCTTAGTGCCATTTTTGGTGAAAAACTGGACAAAGTTAAAGATACATCTCTTCGTGTACCGCCTGCTGAAGGTGGAATCGTTGTTGATACTCAGATTTTGCGAAACAGCGAAACAGGAAAGATAAAAGCTGTGAAGGTGTTTGTGGCACAGAAGAGAAAAATCCAGCCTGGAGATAAGATGTCTGGTAGGCACGGCAACAAGGGAGTGGTTTCCAGAGTTTTACCCGAGGAGGACATGCCTTTCTTGCCAGATGGTAGACCCGTGGACATCGTGCTCAACCCGCTGGGTGTCCCTTCCAGAATGAACATCGGTCAGCTTTTGGAGCTGCACTTAGGGTTGGCTGCAAAGGTCCTGGGCTTTAAAGTGGAAGTACCCATATTCAGTAATTTCGGTGTAGAAGGCGTAAAAAAACTGCTTATAGAAGCCGGGCTGCCAGAAAATGGGAAAGTGGTTCTTCGCGATGGAAGAACAGGAGAAGAATTCCTGTCCGATGTAACTGTGGGTTACATGTACATGATGAAGCTTATTCACATGGTGGAAGACAAGTGGCATGCACGTTCAACTGGCGATTATGCATTGGTTACTCAGCAGCCACTTGGTGGTAGAGCACACTTTGGCGGTCAAAGGTTGGGAGAGATGGAAGTCTGGGCGCTTGAAGCTTATGGAGCGAGCTATGTACTTCAAGAAATGCTAACAGTGAAATCAGACGACGTGGAAGGAAGAAAGAAAGCTTATATTGCTCTGACACGCAACCAACCATTAGAGCCACCGCAACTTCCTGAATCCTTCAAGGTGCTTGAGTTGGAACTCAAGGCGCTCGGATTCATGGTGGAGAAGCTTGAGACAGAAAAGAAAGAAAAGACTTTGGAGATACCCGGTGTGTCTCTCCCGAAGTTCTCTACTGAAGAGGAGTGAGGCAAGGTATGGACTTTGATGCCCTAAGAGTGAGATTGGCATCCCCTGATGAAATAAGGGCAATGTCCCATGGTGAAGTTAAAAAGAGTGAAACCGTTAACTATAGGACGAACAGACCAGAACCTGATGGTTTGTTCTGTGAAAGAATATTTGGTCCCACGCGTGATTACGAGTGTGCGTGTGGTAAGTACAAAGGTAGGAAGTACGAAGGGCAAGTGTGTGAACGCTGCGGTGTGGAGGTAACACGTAGTTCCGTTCGTCGTGAACGTATGGGCCACATTGAGCTTGGCACTCCCATCGTACATCCGTGGTTCTTCAGAAATGCTCAATCTAGATTGGGCTTCATGGTGGACATGAAACAAAAAGATTTGGAACGAGTGATTTACTACACCTCCAATTTGGCTACTGATACGGGTCCTGACATACTTCCTCGTTTGACTGTGGTGACCAGCGAAAAGGCTTTAGCTTTCTCGTTTTGGTTCCTGGGTCAAAAGCTGGTGTTACATTCCATCGCTGATGTGCAGGGCATACCTTTAGACCGCCTAGAGCTTGCTGGTACTCCTGACTTCAGCTCTGGTTTGTTATTGCTGGAAGCGGCTTTGAAGGACATCTACGATTTGCTATCGGAGAACGTTAAGACCTATAGACAGCTTTCTGTTTACAAAACGGCAAATTACTTGATTAAGCGTCTCAGCGAGCTAATATCGGAGAGTTACAGCGTTCCAGTTCACATGGTCAAAGAGATTTGGAGAAGTAATGCTTACATACTGCGCACTAATGGAGGTTTTGAGGTACTCACATCTGAACAGTATTTGATGCTCTTACCTAATGAACAGGAACAAGTGCTCACTGGAGTAAAGGGTATCACAGCCTTGGTAGCTTCGAGGGAAGAGCTGCTTGATTTTGTGGGGGAACAGCTGGAGAAATTCCCCACTGACATGCAAAGGATCATTGTGAATCCTGTGTCCAGTGGCAGGCACATTACCAAGGATGAGTTTGTTGAATGCGTGAAAGCTCCTGTGTTCAGAGAAGGTAAGTGGCTGTCTTTTGAGGAAGCTCTTGAGCTTTACAGCAGGGGTGCAACCATTAATAGCTCCAGTTTCATCATGCATTTGGTGTCAGAGGTGTTTGGAGCTTGCAACTTAAAGCGAAGTGAACTCCTTAGCAAGGCTGGTGCAGCCGCTGACAGTGAAGATAAACAGTACCTTTTGGGCAAGATGATTGCTACAACCCTAGGCACCGGTGATTTTGAGTCTGCATTGTCGAAAATCGTTTCCGGTGCATACACAGTACTTCCCTATTACCGTGTGGAAACATTGCCATCTCCTGGCGCCAACAAGTACAAAGTGATGGCAAGAGGATTGGCTTTGTCACTGCAGAATTTGGTAGCAGATATTCAGCAAATCAGAGAAATACTCGATCAACGCAATTTGACATGGGAAGAACAGCGCCCACTTATTGAGAAGGATGTCAGATTTGTGTTGAAAGCTTTAGGACTTGAGGAAATTGACATTGAGAAGATCCTAGACGGTGGATATGAAGTAGTAAATAATTTTGGATATTTCAGTGTGATGCCCAGAGAGGGGCAGAGCATGGAAGACGTGCTTAGAAATGCTTGCTCCATGGTGCTCAAAGACGTGACTAGGCTTTTGGATCGTGTTCAGGATTACGAAATTCTCATCGATGATGACAAAGAAAGGGCACTGCAGATTATTAAGCACGTACTGGGAGCTGAGCTGTCTGATGACGAAGAACTAGACTTGTCTGTTACAAGTTATGATCTGAAATTGGTTAGGGGTTTAAGACCCGTTTCTCAAGATCAGGTTTGGCAAATGATCACATTGCTTCTCAGCGAAGCGTTTGTAAGGGATAGTGTATTTGCAGCAGAAGTTTTCAGAAGATTGGGTTTTGAAGATGGAGAGGAACTTTTTGAAAACCTTAGTAAGGAGCTTGTGGTATCCACTTCATTTGTGGCGCCTCGAGTTAATCCACTGGATTTGCTTAGCGATGACGAAGCCGAAGCCTACAGACTTCTTATTGACGTGGACATTCTAAGGAATGAAGAACCACTCCTCAAAACTCTCACAGGTGGCGAAGCCATAAAAGAGCTACTGGAGAAAAACTATAGTCCAGATAAACTTCAGGATTGGGTAGATTATTTGGTAGAGCAGCTTGAAGAGGCATCGGGGCAAAAGAAGCAGAAGCTTACAAAACGATTACAGGTAGTAAATGGTTTTCTTAGAAGCAAGACCAACCCTTCTTGGATGGTTTTGGAAGTGCTGCCCGTGTTACCTCCTGATCTACGGCCGCTTATTTTCGATAAGAATGAACGTGCTAAATCTTCTGATTTGAACGAACTTTACAGGCGAATCATTAACCGTAATTTGAGGCTTAAGAGGCTTAGAGAGCAAAAAGCACCAGATTTAATCATCAGGAATGAAATGAGGCTGCTACAAGAAGCCGTAGAAGCACTCATTGACAACAGCAGAAAAGATAAGCCGGTTAAAGACTCGAGAGGAAGGCAGCTTAAGTCTCTCACAGATAA
>DMVM01000015.1 GCA_003476705.1 Coprothermobacter sp. | reverse complement strand
TTCTTCTCCTTTGCCGAGAACCTCAGACGTCCTTCTCCATCTTTCTCTTTTACCCAAACCCTTATGGTCTGCCCAACAGACAGAACGTCATCTAAAGACCTTATACGTGTCTCAGATACCTCAGACACATGAAGTAAGCCCGTTTTGCCAGGTGCTATCTCCACTATGGCATAGGACGGAGTTACACGTACGACCCGCGCGGTAAGTTCTTCACCTACTTCGGGATCTTTAACTATCATTTCCACCTGCTGCTTTGCCATGTTGACCGAATCATCTGTCAACCCTTTGACAAAAGCAACACCATCTTCTCTTATGTCAATGGTAGCACCCGTTTCCTGCGTAATCCTTTTTACATTTCTTCCGCCGGGGCCAATGACTTCACCAATCTTGTCCACAGGTATTTCAATCTTAACAATTCTAGGAGCTGTCTCCGACAATGGCCTAGGTGAGGGTATAGCATCGTAAAGCACATCCAGTATCTTACTTCTAGCTACCTCTGCTTGATCAATGGCCTTATCCAGTGTCTCGACACTTATGCCTTTAACTTTTACATCGAGTTGCAAGGCGGTTATACCCTCTCGGGTTCCAGCTACTTTAAAGTCCATATCACCCAGATGGTCCTCAAGACCTTGGATATCCGTTAGCACGACGTTCTCGCCGTCGTACTCCACCAAACCCATGGCAATACCACCCACGTGCCTAGCCATGGGAACGCCAGCACTCATAAGCGCAATGGAACTAGCGCACGTACTTGCCATAGAGGTTGAACCATTACTTTCAAGTACCTCGCTAACCACCCTTATGGTATATGGAAATACCTCTTCAGAGGGAATAAGGTAAGAAAGAGCTCTTTCTACAAGGGCACCGTGACCTACTTCTCTCCTCGAAGGACCGCGGCGTGGTTTTATCTCACCGGTACTAAACGGCGGAAAATCGTATTGGTGCATGAACCTCTTAAACTCTTCCAAACCAATGGCATCAATAAACTGTACGTCGCTGAAGCTTCCAAGTGTCACCGTAGAAAGAACTTGGGTCTGCCCCCTAATAAACAGACCAGACCCATGAACCTTAGGCAGCACATCGCTTTCGGCGTACAAAGGCCTTATTTCATCAAAAGCCCTTCCATCCACTCGTTTCCTCGTGGATTTCATATAGGCTCGGACAACTTCCTTTTCAACCTCACCAAACATGAGATTAAACATGGCTTCGTCCAAATCAGGAAATGCTTCCAGCATTTCCTGGAAAAGCGCTTTCTTTAGTTCACTAACAGCCCTTTCACGTTCTTGCTTTATGGGGGTAATGAGTGCTGCCCTAAACCTCTCTTCATAATTTCGCATGAAATCTAATTGCTCTTGCGGGAATGTTACCACGGTAATTTCCGCCTTAGGTTGTCCAACTTTTTCCTTTAACTCTGCAATCAAATCGATAATCTGACGAATGCCCTCTTGAGCAAATCTCAAGCCGCTAATAAGAATGCTTTTATCAACCTCAGCGGCACCTGCTTCAATCATTACAATGCTGTCTCTGGTTCCAGCTACTACCAGATCCAGCTGGCTCTCACTCATTTCAGCAAAAGTGGGGTTAAGCACGTATTCACCATCAATATATCCTACCCTAACCCCTGCAATTAACTCCGGAATCGGTATATCCGATACAGCCAGAGCGGCAGCAGTTCCGTTTAAAGCCACAATGTCAGGCGGATTCTCCATGTCAGCGGCAAAAATCATGTTTAACACTTGAACTTCATTTCTCATGCCATCAGGAAACATGGGGCGAATTGATCTGTCAATAAGCCTTGCCTTTAGTATCTCCATATCAGTGGGACGTCCTTCCTTCTTAAAAAAGCCTCCAGGAATCTTTCCCACAGCATATGACTTTTCTTCATAATCCACAGTAAGAGGAAAGAAGTCTATATCTAATTTGGGTTCTGAGCTCATTAACACGGTGGATAACGCCACTGTATCGCCAAAACGAGCTAGAACAGCCCCGTTTGCTTGTAATGCCAAAAAGCCCGATTGGAAAGTAACTTTCTTTCCAGCTACTGTACCAGTAACTTCTATTTTCTTGCGTTCTATCATATTAACGTCTCAACCCTAACCGCTGAATCAAAGTCTGGTAACGTTCTGGAGACTTCTCTTTCAGGTAGTTAAGCAATTTCCTACGTTTACTTACCATAAGAATGAGACCTCTTCTGGAATGCACATCCTTTGGGTTCTTCTTCAAATGCTCTGTTAGGTTTTGAATCCTGTATGTAAGCAATGCCACCTGCACTTCAGGTGATCCGGTGTCTCCAGAATGCGTTGCATACTCTTCAATAATTTTCCGCTTAATCTCTTTGTCCATTTCCATACCTCCTACTTGCGCATTGCCTAGCCAGCATGACTAAACAAGCGTGCTATTAACTTCTTTTTTGCTGACGCTTCGCCAGTTACATATTGCTGACAACTACTATTTTAGCACTACCGCTAAAATAACTAGCAACACATAGGCAACACCAAAACCAATAATAAGCTTATCGAACAACTTACTCCTTGGTGAAGTACCGTGAAACATCGAGGCAGAGCCACCAATTGCTCCTAAGCCTTCCTCCTTTGGCTCCTGAAGGGTTATAAGCAGCAAAAGCACAAAGGACACTATTCCTAACACAATCATGATCACTTCTTTCATTAGCTAAACACCTCGCAGCTAAATATTCTGGTCGAACGCTTTTATTATAATAGCAAATTCTTCAACTTTTAGACTAGCTCCACCTACCAAAACCCCATCCACACCAGACACTCCGGAAATATCAATAGCATTGCTTTTGTTAACACTGCCTCCGTAAAGAACAGGTAAATCTGCTTTTAGTAATTCCTGCGCCCAGGAGATACTTTCCTCAATTTCGTCCAAGGTTGGAGTCACGCCCGTTCCTATTGCCCATACAGGCTCATAGGCAACAATGTCTCCTCTGCTTAGAATGTCCTGCACCAAGATAATTTGACGTTTCAGAACATCTTTAGTGGCTCCAGTGCGCCTTTCCTCTAATGTTTCGCCGACACAAAACACTACCGGTATGTCATGCCTGTGAGCTGCTTCAACCTTCTTCATTAGCATCTCATCATTCTCAAGAAAAATGTGACGCCTCTCGGAGTGACCGATGAGTACATAATCCACACCTATCTCCTTTAACATAACAGGTGACACTTCTCCTGTGAATGCGCCGGCATCTTCGTAATACATGTTTTGAGCACCAAATCTCAAAAAGCTATCTTTAACAAGATATTGAAAACTACTCAGAGCAGTAAAAGGAGGAAAGAGTGCGACCTGGACCGACGCAGGCCGCACCTCTCCCAAAAGTTTGCTTACGTACTCCTTGGCAAAAGCCAAGGTACCGTTCATCTTCCAGTTGCCAAAAACGTATCTCAAAGTGATCAGCCCTCCACTACAAGTGGCGCAATACCGGGGAGTACTTTTCCTTCCAGAAATTCCAATGATGCTCCTCCACCAGTGCTCACATGAGCGAATTTCTCAAAAAACCCCATATCCCTAACAGCATTGGCAGTATCGCCACCACCGACTACCACAGTACCAGGGAAATCTGCAAGGAATGCGCCTACTTGCTTTGTACCCTCAGCAAACTTTGCGTCCTCAAAAAGCCCCAAAGGGCCGTTCCAAAAGACTGTTCTGGCTTTGATCAGTGCATTCTTAAACTCTTTGATGCTTTCAGGACCTATGTCGTAGCCGATATCAGCCGCTCCGAAATCGTTAATGGTTTTAATTTCCACGTGTTCTTTGTTTTTATCAGCGACCACAAAGTCTTTCGCAAGAATTATTTGTTTGTTTTCAGTAGTGGCCTGCTCCAATAGTTCCCTGGCAAACCCAACCAAATCATCTTCCACTATCGATTTGCCAATTTCCTTTCCTTGAGCTTTCCAGAAAGTGAATACCATGGCTCCCCCTATGGCCATACCGTCAACTTTCGGCAAAAGATTCTGCAGAAGTGCCACTTTGTCGCTTACTTTCGCACCCCCTAGCACGAGGTAGTAGGGCCGCTGAGGATTCTCTGTAAGCATGGATAAATAGTTAACTTCTTTTTCCATGAGAAAGCCCGCATATGATGGAAGAAACTTAGTTATACCTTCTACGGTGGCATGAGCACGGTGGCTGGCTGAGAAAGCGTCGTTTACAAAAATCTCACCCAAGCTTGCTATATTCTTTGCAAATTCAACATCGTTCTTTTCTTCTTCTTCGTGGAACCTTACATTCTCGCAGAGCAGAATATCGCCAGATCTTAAACCGTTCACAGCCAATTCAACTTCCTCGCCTATGACATCAGGAGCAAAAAGAATCTCTTTGTGAAGAAGCTCAGCAAGTCTTTTTGCAACTCCCACCAAACTGTATTTCTTATCTCTTTTTCCTTTAGGTCTGCCTAAGTGCGAAATGAGTATGACTTTTGCTCCATTTTCTACAAGATATTCAATGGTTGGCAAAGCTGCTCTTATGCGGAAATCATCTACTACGTTGCCTTCAGCATCCAAAGGTACATTGAAGTCCACTCGAACAACGACACGCTTATTTCTGACCTCTGCCTCTCGGATGCTTCTTAGCTTCATCTTATAACCCTCTTTCAATGACGAACTTTGTCAAGTCGGCTAATCTGGTGGCATAACCCCACTCGTTGTCATACCAGGCCAGAACCTTTACTAGGTTGCCGCCGATGACAAATGTGCTAAGGCCATCAACAACTGTGGAGAACGTTGTTCCCTTGAAGTCCATAGAGACAAGCGGCTCTTCTGTATAACCCAGAATCCCTTTCATTCGTCCTTCAGCATATTCCTTAAATGCATTATTAACCTCTTCCGTAGTAACTTCACGGCTAAGAACAGCTGTCAGGTCTGTAATACTCACTGTAGGCGTTGGCACCCTAAGTGCGATACCATGCATCTTACCGTTCAGTTCAGGGATAACCCTGCCTATGGCCTTTGCAGCACCAGTTGAAGTTGGAATTATGTTAAGAGCAGCTGCTCTAGCTCTCCTGAGATCTTTGTGGGGAAGATCCAAGATTCTTTGGTCGTTCGTGTAACTGTGTACGGTTGTCATTAGAGCTTTTTCAATGCCGAATTTGTCATTTATGACTTTAGCTACTGGGGCTAAACTGTTGGTAGTGCATGACGCGTTGCTTATGATGTTGTGCTTTGCCGGATCATACTTGTCTTCATTTACCCCCAGTACTATGGTAATATCTTCTCCCTCTGCAGGCGCCGATATAATCACTTTTTTGGCTCCACCTGCATCAATGTGAACTCTGGCTTTCTCTGCCTTAGTGAACAACCCTGTGGATTCGATAACCACTTCAACACCAAGATCTTTCCATGGTATGTTAGCAGGGTCCTTCTCAGCAAATACCTTTATTTGATGCCCATCCACTGTTATATGGTCAGCATCGTAACCAATTTCTGCATTGAATTGCCCATATGTGGAGTCGTACTTAAGCAAGAAAGCTAATGTCTTCGTATCTGTGATGTCATTAACTGCTACTACTTCAATTTCAGGATGCCTTTCGAATAAGGACTTAAATACTTGTCTACCGATACGCCCGAAACCGTTTATACCAACTTTTGCCATTTTTGTCACCTCCATAGTAAATCGTATTATAAATCACAAAAACATGAGTTAAGCTACTTTTATGCGATTCTTCTTTTTAATACTGTAAATATTCCGCAACTATGTGTCTGTATTTATTCACCGTACGCCGGGAAAACTTCCACCCTCTGCGAAGCCTTAGAAGTTGGGACACCTGTGCATCAGTAGCAGTAGGCATTGATTTTAAAATGTCGATTATCTCCAACATCAGTTCTTCTTGTGGTACGCCCTTCACACTTCTGCCAAAGAAGTGTTCCACGGGATAGACTCTTCCTCCAAAAGTAAATGCCTTACTTCTCACTAAACGCGATACTGTGGATTTGGAAACCCCTAGCTCTTGAGCTGCATGGTCAAGTGTCACAAAACATGGTTTATGCTCAAGAATCTTCTCTCCGCAGTGCTGCACAAGGAACTTAGCAAGCCTCATTATTAAGTCTTTTCTGTATTCAGCGACCATTCTGGGAATACCTTGCGTATTCTGTATGAGATATTCATATTTTTCACTAACATTAACTTCGAGCTTGTCATCAATAAGTTCTAAAGCAAAATCAGGAGTAGTAATTCTAAACTGCTCCTCTGGTGAGTCGATGGGATGATCACGCGAATCCAGATTCAACTCCTTTAGCAGTTGTTTAAACTCTCGTTGGCTTACTGAACCGAGTCCAAATGGCTCTATTCCTCTCATCAGCTTCTTTCTAACTTGGTCAACATATTCCTCGTTCACTTCAAGCTGCTTAGCTAGGTCGCTTAAGTCAATGCTTAAGTAACCGAGATGATCCAGCGAACCGAGTAATTCATTTGCCACGCTGAGTTCTTCGTCATCAAATAGCATGTCAACTTGTGCTTCTACCATATCCCAATCGATTGTCTCACTCTGTCTTGAAGGAATATTCTCCTCAACTAACTCTTCAGGCCCAAAGTCACCATAACGGACTAAGAATTCGGTAAAAGGAAGTTCAAGCCCCTCGGAAAGGTAAGGTCTGAGCGTTTGTTTTCCTTTCAAAGTGAGACGTTGTTTAGCCTTCGGTTTCTGCTTTCCCTTACCCCGACTAGCCACTTAGCTTTTCCTCAATTTTCCTTAAGGTTCTAGCCACTTTGCTCTTGGACACACCAAGCTTTTCAGCAATGTCTCCATAGGAGAATTCTGGATGTTCAGCGCGAAGCTTCAGAATAGAAAACTCAACGTCAGTGAGCTTGGTCAAATCACCCGTTGCAAAGAGCTTCTTGTGATATTCGTACTTTGTTACTTGACGTTTCAGGTTAGCGTTGTCGCAGTTTGCCAACCGTTGGGCCGAGATTTTCTTCTCCCGCATAAAATGGTGTGCATATATCTCTTCTCGGGTTTTCACAGCACCTAAGCCGTCAACAAACTTATAAAGCGTTTCAAAAGACCTCAAATGAATAGTGTTGGTACTCTGTTTAGTAAGGAGGTAAACTTTCCCCACACGTTTTGAAAGCCATTGTTCCACTCTTCTAGCCTGTTCAAGGACTTCCACATCTAAAGTAGCATGGTACCACGGGTTAAGATCCGACAGATAACCAGTGCTTAGCATAATGCCCCTAATAACATGCCAGTTAAGACTACCAGTGACCAGACAAGAAACTGAGCCAAAAACTTCTTTAGGAAGATGACTTTTCACCACATAAGTTTGGCGTGAAGAGGTGGAGCGTCTTCTATGGAACTGAACTTCATATGTGCCCTGTAACATTTCCATAATCCCAATAGCTCTTCTCACAGGCTGTGCGCCTTTAAAACTTACGAATACATTACCATGAAAGTCTATTTCCCCTGAACCCAGCAAAAAACCTGCTAATTCCGACAACGGGTCAGTGATTTCTAAAGTAGAGATTTCGTTCC
>DMVM01000156.1 GCA_003476705.1 Coprothermobacter sp. | reverse complement strand
TTAGAAATGCTGTGTTCATTGTCATTGAGAATGATCACTATGGGCAGCCCACTGGCACCTATGTTGTTCAATCCTTCATAACTAATGCCGTTGGTCAGAGCACCGTCGCCTACCACTACGAGCACACGCCCGGGCACCCCTTTTAGTTTTCTAGCCATTGCTTCGCCATAAGCAAGGCTTAAGCCAGTACCCGCGTGACCAGCATAGTACTTATCATAAGTTGACTCAACTGGATCTGTAAATCCCGATAATCCGCCCAACGTCCGAATAGTAGGCAGATCTTCGGATCTTCGCGTCAGTAGTTTATACGTATAGGTTTGGTGAGAGGTATCAAAGATAACTGCATCTTGATCAAGGTCAAAGACTTGGGTTATGCCCAAAGTTATCTCCACCATACCCAGATTAGATGCTACGTGTCCACCTTGCTTGTGGACTGATTCTAATATGTACGACCTAATTTCCTGAGCCAAATTCTTAAGTGATTTCAGATCACGTTGTTTAAGGTTTTGATAATCCGGTATCTGCATTTTGTTCCTCAGAACACATGCCCATGATGGCATGTGTTGCTTTAGCAAAACTTTCGTCAACATAACGCCTAGCTATATCTACCCAAGTGCTCACAATGATCGGCATCATCTTTTCGCCACCAAAAAACCGAGTTTCTACGACGGCCAGTCTCATTATCATTTTTTCTAAATCACTGTAAGCTGCAAAAGACTTAGACTTCAAACTGTTGTCAATCCACTTATCGATTTCTTCGCGGCTTTCCAGATAAGCGTTTAACAAACGTTTTATATGACGTTTGACTCTGTCAGATTTTGGCAAGGCCACCTTTAGCCTGGGCCAAAGATCTTCTTGGCTGGTCAAACCCAACTCATAGCTGAGCAGTTCTTGAAGTAAAAGTTCTCGACCTGCTTCAAAAAGTTTCCCTCTACTCTTTGACATTTTCAATTTCCAAAATGATGTCGTAGTCCAGCTCTTTGTCAAAATATGCCAATAGAACCCCTCTGACAAAATCCTTTATTCTGTTTTTTACTTCACCCAGATCAGCATTTGTTTCCAAGTCCACGTTTATGGAAATCAAAAGTTTCTCATCAGCGGCTTTAGAAAGCTGAACCCTGTTTATAGCCTCTTTGGGGGACATCTTAGCTACCCCAGGGACTTCCATTAAACTTAGAGCAAGTGCCGCCCTTAAAACAACTATGTCTTCAGACCTTAAATGCACAATTAACCAACCCTCTCTACGTATTCCCCAGTTCGAGTGTCAACTCTAATGATGTCACCTTCCGTTATGAACAGGGGAACCTGTACAACAGCTCCAGTTTCCAACTTAGCAGGTTTCGAGCCTCCCTGAGCGGTATCACCCCTAACTCCCGGTTCAGTTTCAACAACCTCTAATTCAACAAAAGTGGGTACTTCTATGCCTACCGCTTTTCCTTGATAAAACTGAACATTAACCATCATGCCTTCTTTTAACCACTGCTGTACATCACTCATTATGTCACCCGAGAGCGTGACTTGCTCATAAGTATCCGTATCCATGAAAACAAAATGCTCGTCGTCAGAGTATAAATATTGCATTTGCTTTGTCTCCAAATAAGCCCTTTGAACTTTTTCTCCAGCTCTGAACGTCTGCTCAATAGTAGATCCGTCGGATAACTTTCTCATTTTCACGCGAACAAAAGCAGAACCTTTTCCTGGTTTTACATGCTGAGCAGTAACAATTAGGTACAATGTACCATCTAAATCAATTATGATGCCCGGTCTTAAGTCGTTAGTTGAAATCAAATCTCATCACCTCTCGCTTCCAATAATTATACCATTATGACCTGTTCTAAGTTGCTTAGCTTATTAATTTTACCCCCTAATATGGCGTAGTCATCTTCAATCCTCACACCAAATTCTCCAGGTAGATAAATGCCAGGTTCAATGGTAAAGACATGACCATCTGTGAGCTGATGCTGTATCCTGGCAGAAAGTGAAGGATATTCATGGATCTGAAGTCCAATACCATGGCCCAGACTATGACCAAAGTATTTACCAAAACCCTTGCTAGTTATGTAATCTCTAGCAACGCCATCCAGATCAGAACCAAAAGTGAATCCTTCTGCTTCAGCTGCCAAGTGGTGAGCTTCCAGTACAACATTCAAAACTTCCATGGCCTTCTCGTCAGCATTACCGACAATGATTGTGCGTGTTAAATCACTGCAGTACCCCTTGTAAACACAGCCCCAGTCCACTACAACCAAGTCACCGTCTTTAATTCTCTTGTCACTGGCCACACCATGTGGCAATGCGCCCCTCCACCCGCTGCCCACGATGGTATCAAAAGACATTCCCTCACTGCCTAACTTGCGCGCTTGGTATTCTAGTTCAGCTACAAATTCGTTCTCGGTTACTCCGGGTTTAATGCTGCCTAAAGATCTCCTAAAAGCCTCCTCTGCTATGAAGATAGCTTGTTTAATGTAGTCAATCTCCTCCGGCGTCTTTACTGCACGTTGAAGAAGTATTTCCTCCCCTACATCTATTAGCTTAACTCCCTTCTCAGCCAACTTAGAGGAGAGCCTGTAACTAATGTAGTCACCATTAATGGCTATGGTACCTTTGAGAAAACCTTGTTCACTGAGGAAATCGACTAGCGGTGGCTTGTATTCAATAACCTCGAAGCCTTTAGTTTCTAAAAGAGCTTGTTCAGTAAAACGAGAGTCCACGAGAAACAACTTGACGTCATTAGTAACTACAGCATAACCTTCGTCGCCAGTGAATCCACTCAACCAGCGCAGAGTGGGACGGTCGTTAATAAAAAGGGCATCAGCTCCTTGCAACAGACTTTCTATGTTCATAAAACAACACCTCCTTAAATACCACTCAGATCAAGCAACATTTGAACCATAGGTTTGTAAACCGAGTAAGTAATTCCAAAAACAGCCAAGCCCGCCATTAAAACTGAGAAAGACTTTAGCGCCTGAACATAGTGTGCCATGGTCATCTGCCTTCTGTGTTCAAGCTGTGAGGTAATCGAACTCAAAGCCTGGTTTAGAACCCCGTTTTTCTCGGCGAGAGCAATACGCGAAATTACAGTGGAATCCCAACGCCCTTCCTCCATACTCATGGCCATACTTAACCTTTCTCCTGACTTCAATCTGTCATATAACCTCATTAAGATTTGTTGTTCACCTTTAATACTGGTACTTATGTGAGAAAGAGTCAATATGGCACTTCCCATTGGCAAGCCAGCCTGAAGCATTGATTCCAACGAACTGAATAACCAAACATCCTTACTCAAAGCTTTTACGCTTCTTGGTACCAGCATGGAAACCAATGCATCACTAAACGCTACCCAAGCGCTTGCAATGTTTATAAAGGGAAGTGTCCATAAAAAAGACTTGGACAGGCTCACCAATCCTGTCCAAAACACTGCCTCCATTCCCATGGAATAAAGGAAACTCTCAATGAAGGGTAAGAAAAACAACCAAAATGCGTCCAAAATGAGCATGACTGAAATAAGTACCAGCCGTGGGTAAAACAGTATTTCTGACACCATCTGATCCCACTTTCTAC
>DMVM01000129.1 GCA_003476705.1 Coprothermobacter sp. | reverse complement strand
GCGGATTTTAAGTCCGCTGCGTCTGCCATTCCGCCACGCCCCCACAATCAAAACTAATTATACACGAAAGCCATACTGCTGTAAAGAAGGTTGGCACTTATGGTATACTTTTGTTGTATGAAAGAACTGACAACTCGGCAAAAAGAAGTATTGGATTCTATAAGAACATTCATCGCCCAAAATCATTATCCTCCTACAGTTAGGGAATTGTGCACCATCCTAGGTATATCTTCACCAAGAGGCGTTTCCAAACACTTGGAAGCTTTGGAGAAAAAAGGATACATAAAACGCACTTCGGGTCACCGTTCATTAGTGCTTCCTATGGAAGTGCCCTTAATAGGAAAAGTAACGGCAGGTTTGAAAACGCTAGCTGTAGAGGAGCTTGAAGGTTATCTTTCAATGGAAGATATCTTCGCGCATCCGAATCAGTTTGGGCTAAAAGTTAAAGGCGACTCCATGCAGGGAGCAGGAATTTTGGAAGGAGACGTTGTCATAGTTAACTCTGATACCGAATGGATCAACGGTGACATCATAGTCGCAATCATAGACGAAATGGCTACTGTCAAGCGTGTGAAACAAGACAAAGATGGTAATTGGTGGCTAGAACCCGACAACTCAAAATACCAGCCTCTTCCCCTTAATGAAGAAGTGCAGGTTGTTGGCAAAGTTGTTGCCGTCATCAGGAAGTACTCTTGATATTAGAAAACGTTAAGCCCTTCCGTACACAAGCTAGATTTCTTCACCTGCTAGGAGCTTCGTAGCAATGGTCGCGTTATCTGCTAAGTGAAGACTAAAAGAATCCCAGAATACACAGCTACCAAGCAAGACCAATTTCCCCATTCCCAGTTTGATCTGACAGCCCACATTCCCTACCTTAGAGGCCAGTATAGCTTCACCACCTGATACAGTGTCTGTGCATGGAAACACTCCCCTTAGGCCCGTTCGGCTTACAACGTTTACAAAGTATGGATCTTCGCTAGACTGGTCAAGCGCCTCGGTTAAATTCAAGGTGAGACCGAAATGCTTCGTTATCCCGTTTATGTTCTCCCCAACTCCGTCCTCGTTCTTATAGTAGCCTGCAAAGATCACTACTTTGCCTTGCCTAACCCAACTATCTATCTTATTTACTTCGGAATCATTGAAAGGTTTTTCTGGATAGTTGAAAACGATACTATCATAGCGATTTAAAGTATCAAAATCCTTAACTTCATCGACCAAAAAACCGCTATTCAAAAGCAGATCACTAAGCTTCCCAAAGTAGTAATAGTCCATTATAGTGAATTCCAGATGCGACGTGTCCCAACCGATTTTCATGATTTCATAACACCTCACTCAACAGCTTTCGGTTATAATAAAACCATGCAAGTAGTGGCTGCAATATTCATTACTTTTATGGTCCTTTACCTCTTTTGGTTCTTCTGGGGCGCGTTCGTTCAGTACTTCAGCAGCCCCACACAGACCCCAAAAACCAAATCAAAACTGTACTGGCTACTAATGCTAGTCCTTGCCATGGAACTTTATGATTTCGTTTACATGATAACATTTCCAGCTATTCTTGGAGTGATGACACTTGTCATGTTGATAGCTATTCTCACAGTAAGGATAAGAAAACAAACCATGCCAAAGCTTTTCCAAGTACTAGGTGCAGTCATTTTCTTAGCTTGGGTTGGTTCTCACATACTGGGTGTCTTAGGGGCAGTGATTGGTGGAAGTTTGGGCGTGTTTACCTCCTTGGTATCTGCTCCATGGGGCGGTTCTGCTGCCGAAATGTGGGACGAACCATGGTGGGCTCCTCAAGCTTACAAGAAGCGAAAAGGATAAGTTTGAAATAATCTCTAATGGGGTATAATTAGAATAACCTTTGATACAAGGAGGGTTCTAGCATGGAAGTACTGAAGATTTCGGCGAAGACTGATCCGAAGAAGGCCGCTGGTGCGCTTGCGGAAGTAATTAGAAAGCATGGAGAAGCAGAATTACAGGCTATTGGGGCCGGTGCAGTAAACCAGGCCACAAAGGCAATCGCTATTGCAAGAGGTTTTCTAGCTCCAAACGGTATCGATATTGTTTGCATCCCGGGATTTACCGATGTAAAGATTGGAGAAGAAGACAGAACTGCTATCAAGTTTATCATCGAACCCAGGGAGTAAAAGGTAAAAAGAGGCAATTAACCAATCAATGAGAAAAACAGGGAGATCCACCGGCGTGCTATATGGTGGGTCTCCTTCTAAGTTTATAGGTCAGGATGTCCAGATACATTTTAAGGCGTGCTTTTAACCCAGGCCAAAACCCTCGTTTCTCTTCTTTCATGATTTGGCCTACACCTTCCAAAACAAGTTCCTCTTGTTTTATTCCTTCCTTTTTCAAAAAATCCTCTAGTGCAACCTCCAACTGAAAACCAATAACGCTGGAACTCTCATAGAACTTTCTAAGCACCGCCATAGGCAAAATACGCTGACCGGCTAATACAGGGCTAATCATATGTGACCATGTAGTGGCCGCCCTACCACCCTTTAAAATAATTCTGGCGCAATTGTAAGTGCTAATCCATTGTTTAATTTGTAGTGCATGGTTACGAGTAAAACCTGTTAAGTCAGCATCCAAAAGAACTACTTTGTCCACATTGAACCTTAAGGCTTCCCTCACAGCAGCACTCTTACCGCGATTGCGTGGAAATACAATTAACAAAACCCTCTCATCAGATGCAACACGCGCCGTTCCATCAGTAGAACCATCGTCTACTACCAATACGGGCAGATTTGCTTCTTTTAAAGGCTTTAGTACTCGGCCAATGTTCTTCTCTTCATTGAAAGCTGGAACTATTACCAAGAAGCTGTCTCTTCTCACAAGTCCACAGTACCTCTCAGAATAGTGTCCAAGACATCTTCTTGCCCGACCAAGAGAGTTTCTCCAGTTTTCCTGAACTTAATCTCCACTTTGCCTTCTTTTTTTGCGTTCACAACAAGGCGAACAGGAAAACCGATAAGATCGGCATCTACGAATTTAACACCGGGCCGTTCGTCTCTGTCGTCAACAAAGACATCCAATCCAGCTGAGGACAAAGTATTTTCCAGCCCTTGAACTTGTGCTTCCACATCTCCTATGGGGATTACGACCACGTGGTACGGCGCTACTGACCAAGGCCATACAATTCCAAAATCATCATGATGCTGTTCTATGACCGCACTAACCAAACGTGTAACACCGATTCCGTAGCAACCCATGATAAAGGGCTTCCTCCCGCCATCTTCCGAATGATAAAAGGCTTCCAGGGGCTCGGAATAACGGGTACCTAGCCTGAAGATGTGTCCTACTTCCAAACCTGTAAAGCTCCGAAGAGGACTACCGCACTGAGGACATAAATCTCCTTCAACCACTTCTGCTAGATCAGCAATTTCATTGAAAGGCAACTCTGACACTTCCACGCCCACAATGTGATAATCACGTTCATTGGCTCCAATAACGCCCCAGTCCAATGATTCCAGTGACTTATCTTTAAGAATGGTACTGCCATTTACGCCTCCTCTCGGACCCACAAAACCTGGGATAAGGCCCATGGAGAGAATTTCCTCATC
>DMVM01000136.1:558-5283 GCA_003476705.1 Coprothermobacter sp. | reverse complement strand
AGCATGAGCCCGGCCCATTGGTTATCGCTCATGGCATTAGTGCCACTATCGGTGAGCAAATCAATGAAAACATCTTCTGCCTTTAAAGAAAACACATTCAATCCTGCGTCGTTTAGTTTCCTTTCCCTTTCTTCCCTCGAAAGAAGACGTATGGGTTCCACCATTTTGATTCGATAAGGCTCCGGCATGCGCATGCTCATGTTTCCTCCTTTCAACTGCTTACGTAGTTTATTTTAACCGAAAGCCAATGTTATGGTTGTGTTAAAATATAAAGCGAGGCCATAAAGGGAAGATGGGGAAGGGGCACTCCGGCCCTCCTAACTGCGAAAGTTCAGGAAGGTCGGAGTTTTGTTAATCCAAAGTAATGGGAATGTCTTTGCCGAAAATTGTTCTTCTGTAGTGGCAGTAAGGGGTCTTACCTGTTTTGTCGTAGTAGTCTTGGTGGTAATCCTCGGCTGGCCAAAACGTGGACGCCTTCTCTATGCTAGTAGCTACCTTATACTTTTGGGAAAGCAAAGCTTTTATTCTTTCTGCTTTTTGTTCTTGTTCTTCACTGGTGTAGAAAATCACACTGCGGTATTGCTCACCCCAGTCTGGACCTTGCCTATTAACTTGTGTAAAATCGTGTATTTCAAAGAAATACTTGATTAAGTTTTCCACGTCAACTTTTGTGTCGTAGACCACCCGTACAGTCTCAGCGTGCCCGGTAGTACCGGTGCAAACTTCCTCGTAACTGGGATGGTCTGTGTGTCCGCCCATGAACCCCACTTGTGTGTCCAACACACCTTCGCACTGCTTGAAAAGATGTTCTACGCCCCAGAAGCAACCTGCTGCAAAGAATATCTGTTCCTTTTCTGGTTTTTGGCCTTTGGGAAGGAACTTTAAAGAAACCGAGTTTACACAGTGACGCGTGTCTTTCTCAGTAAAACCTTCACCTGTGAATACATGGCCCAAGTGTGCACCACAGTAGCCGCATACAATTTCCGTTCTTACTCCGTCCTTGTCGGGCTGGCGTAAGACTGCTCCTGGCACTTCATCGTCAAAACTTGGCCAGCCGCATCCAGAATGAAATTTGTCCTGAGAGCGGTACAAAGGCAAGCCACAGTTCTTGCACACATAAATACCTTCTTCAAAAAAGTCGTAGTATTCCCCAGTGAAAGGTAGTTCAGTGGCTTTCTCGAACAAGACCTTTCTTTCTAACTCGGAAAAACCTTTATTTTCCACCGCTTTGAAAGCCTCCTTCATGTGAAAAAGAGAATTCGAAAATTGAAACATGCAATTTAGCCATACTTACTCTTAGTATATCCATTTTCCTTGATTATGTGCTATGGACTCGGGTTGGGTATAGTATTGAGATGAGGCGGTGATAAGGTGAAAGGGAAAGCGGTTCTTGTGGCACTAATAGTTTTGTCTTTGTTGGTTGGCGCTTTTGCTTTGGGGTCTTATTTTGGAGAAACGCCAAAACCTGCTCCTTCGGACGGAAACGTGGTAGGTAACACGTCCTCCATACCACCTACGCCAACAGTGCCTCACACAGAGACTCCTTCAGAACCGTCCACAGGCACTACTGAAGAGACTGAGCCAACTGCACCGCCACCGGAGGGTACAGCGGAAGTGAGCGAGCTTGAGACAGCCTGCCCGAGTTCCTTGGATAATACAAAGTACGGATGGGGCATGAGAATACTGCCCAACCATCAAACACCTGATATTGGAGCAAAGGCAAAAGAGCTGGTAAATAAATACCATGCCATTTTCACAGGCAATACCACTGAAAAGGTGGTTTACCTCACTTTTGATGAAGGCTACGAAACAGGTAATACAGCAAAAACATTGGATATCCTTAAAGACAACGATGTTAAAGCTGCATTTTTTATTACAGGTGCCTTCATAAAAAGTGATCCAGACTTGGTTCGGCGCATGGTAGATGAAGGGCACATCGTGGGAAACCATACGGTGAACCACGTAAGTTTGCCAACCGTGAGCGATGAGAAAGCTGTTGATGAAATAAACAGACTTGCCCAGATGTATGCCGAGATCACTAACCAAAAGATGGAATACCTTAGGCCACCTAGCGGCGAATACAGTGAAAGATCGCTATGTGTGACCAACGCTCTTGGTTACCGAACTGTTTTTTGGAGCATTGCCATGGCAGACTGGGTTCCTTTAAAAGGTGGACCAGATGAAGCCTACAACACGGTTATGAACCGCCTGCACAATGGTGCGGTTATCCTCCTGCATGCTGTATCACCCGATGACATTCAAATCCTTGATAAGCTTATAAAAGACATAAAGGCTGAAGGCTACCGCTTTGGCACCCTAGACGAGATACCTTAGTAAATCAGCGATTGTTCATAGCCCGGCTTGGCAGAGAATTCATTCTTTGCCGAGCTTTTTTGCAAGGGTGGACAAGAAAGCAGGCTAACCCCTGAGAAAATGTTATGCTGTGACTCTGTGACCGGTATGTGATTTAGATTAAATTCAGTTGCTTTACACCTGCTGCAAATGCTTGCCGGAGATTTAGTAAATTACTTTTTTTCTTAAACTATTTCTTTCAACTAACATAGCAAAAGGCTCCAGTTGTATATTGAACAAGACCTAATCTTCCCCGTCCGCATTTCTTCTACCTAAGCAATAGCAGTGGGTCGACAAGTCAACCTTCGTAGTTGCCGAACCGTTGCCCTTTACGAACAACAAAGAAAATTGGTAACGGGGGGGGTGATAACGCGTTGGTTGTCAGCCCCTTAAGAGCTTTGTTATGATTGAGGAACGACAACTTGCAATGGTGTTTGAATATTGTACGCATTAAGCTGTTTGCCATTAGCATCGTATGTTACGAGGTTGGTTTCCGGTTTGTCGAGTGGAGTAATCAAAGCAAATCCCACAAGTTTTTCATAAAGGTGTGGTCTGTAGCTTTTTTGGCTGATTTTTTTCTGTAAATTGCCAGTTGTGCATGGTGTTTGTCGTATTCCGGGGTGTATAATCGAGCTAATAAATGCATCTCTTGGGGGGGTGTGAAAGAAGTGAAAAGCAATAAACTCACATCACTGATTCTGCTGTTCGTAATCTTATTTTCCTTTTGTTTGGTTTCTTGCAGTTCAGGTACTACAACTGCAAATTCGATGCCGGCAACTAGTGTAATTGAGTTGTTTGAGAAAGCTGGAAAGGTCTTTGCAGAGTTGGACAGCACGGACGTAATTAGCGTTACTGTCACAGTACGCAGCATCGAACAGGTAAAAGGGGACAAAGTGAGTCACTGGGACACGAGCTCCATTGAGCCTACAATGGTGATAGAACAGGACAATGGTTATTTAAGTGCGGAAGTTTGGATTGATGCTACATCGCAAAGTACATCAAGTAGCAATTGGGCAACGAGTTTTGCACAATCATGGCTTGAAAGAAACAAATATTATCTAACACAGAGTCAAAAGGACGCTGTAGAAAATTGGATCAAGGACAATGCAACGAAAATCTGTCCCAAAGACGATCCACTGTGTGTAAACAGAACTACTACGGGCTCTTGGGGCTACAAACTGTATAGTCCTTCTTTGGTAGATGCACAGAAAGGCAATTTTGACGTGTGGTTTTGGACAGATTTGGACAAGGCACCTGAAGGTGAAATTACAAATTGGGAGCCTACAATCTTGGTCCACTGGGGAGTAATTCCTGAGGAGGTACATAAAGAACTGTTTGAACTTGTTTCCCAAACAACTCCCTAATACTGTGCTGATTGAAAGGTTTTTTGGGAGGTGTGGGCTCGGCAGATCTCTGCCGAGCCACTTTGCTTTATGGTGAATCCGGTACAGGCACAATAACTTGAACTGGTGTTTCTATGGGGTAATTTTTGAGCTGTTTAGCATTGCAGCTGATAAGAATATCGCGTGTTATGGCTAACTCTGTCAGCTTAGTACGGTTATGGTTTATGAAGTCAAGGCTATGCGCTACTGGACTGGCGCAGCTTATACACAGCACTAAAGCTACTGTGACTAAAATTTTATACGTAGTTTTGAACATTGGGCTCATAGCTTCGCGTTCTATTCTGGATTGTATTGAGTCACCTGTAGCCATGTCCTACCATAAACTAAGTTATAAGGGTTACCTGTAAGTTCTTGCATGTACTGGGTATGCAGATCTAATATTCTGTAACGCAAGTCCGAACCTGGTTTTTGATTTGACCCAAAGTCGTTTCTTTCTTTCTCGCCTACGGCGTTGTTAGTCATGGCTGCTCTCGGCATAATGTTTTTGTTCAACTAACGTTACTGCACTTGAAGATTTTTCAGGAGTAGACGCCTTTGCTACAGCGGGTGTTCTAACACTTAGTGTAAACATACCTGTGAGGATAAGAGCAAGAATAGTGACTGTAAATAACGCAACCTTCCATCCCTCTCTTGAGAACCTAACGTTTCTTATAATCCTGCGCCTCCCATCGGGCGACAACAGCCCCCATTTGTAAAAGGAGTGCACCACATTTTTATGAAACGGTTGCCCTTTGAGAATAACAACGAAAAATTAGAAACGGGGTTGATAACGCGTTGGTTATCAGCCCCCTTAAGAGCTTTGTTATGATTGAGGAACGACAACTTGTAATGGTGTTTGAATATTGTACGCATTAAGCTGTTTGCCATTAGCATCGTATGTTACGAGGTTGGCTTCCGGTTTGTCGAGTGGAGTAACCAAGATAAACCCTACAAGTTCATCATTTTTGAACGCTGCTATGGTGAGTTCATT
>DMVM01000136.1:0-551 GCA_003476705.1 Coprothermobacter sp. | reverse complement strand
TTTCTTCATAAAATGTGAAGGGTTCAAGCTTTGTGGCAGTTCCTACGGTTTTAAGACCTTTGGTAATAGATGTTACTTCAACAAGTTTTGGTTCCGTAGAAGTTACATCCAACCGTAAACTGTCTAAGTAGAAACAGCCATCGGCAAATGGTATGTCAAGTTCTGCCAATGTCAATATGGATGCATCGTAGTTGTCTGTGACGGTCTTTACCGTCATGGTTCCATCCGGGTTCAGGACATCAAGAATTATTGACATGATTGATGGCCCAGGGATTGTCCCTGTCTCGGGTGGCACGTAGGGCTGCTGTTTCCCCACCAGCACGTAGATCTTGTCGTCCATGGCACCCAAACCTAAAAAGGTTCCGTTGGCTACCTGGTATTGTTGCATGCCAGTCGCAGTTATCTTAGAAATAGTTGTTGCAGCAGCGCCTACTCCAGCAGCATAGATCGCTTCGTTGGTGGTATATGCGACCATTGGGTCGTAATAGATTGGTAAGGACTTGGCTAAGCTGACCACATTTATTTCTACTCCATTTGTTTGTATCTGTGCA
>DMVM01000078.1:6388-11095 GCA_003476705.1 Coprothermobacter sp. | reverse complement strand
CAGCGACATTTATAGCATTTCCACCTGGGAAAGCCTGACCAGTCTTGAAATAAAAGTCGATGCAATTGTCTCCAACTGTGGCGACGTGCATGTTCAGTGAACCTCCTTTCCGTTTTGAGGTTTTGGGGGATGCCTGCTGACAATACACCCTCTATAGCGTGAATTATAGAGCCTGAGTTTACAATGAAGCAATGTGTGAATTAACACACGTTTAACAACAGTTAACCGAGTTGCAGATCACATTACATGGCACGAAGCTGAATCAGTGTTTGAAATCCTTATTCAACCATACCGTTAACAATATATGTAGTTTTTCATAGTGAGAAAGTGCTCTATGTGGCTTCGTCTTATTTTTTCTCGACTTTGTCTATTTCGCTATGGAAGTAGAATAATTTCAACTTCATTACACAGGAGGCGATGGGTTTGCTTAAAGACACGATTCGTGTTGGTATCATAGGCTGCGGCGGCATCGCGTTTGCCAAGCACATGCCTTTTTTGTCACAGGTCAATGGCGTAGAAATCGTAGGGTTTTACAATCCGACGGAGGAAAAGGCGAGGCGGGCAAAAGCGGAGTACGGTTCAAAGGATGCAAAAATCTACCAAAATTGGCAAGATATGCTGGAAGACCCCAGCATTGATGTGGTGCATGTGCTTACACCAAACAAGTTCCATGCAGAGATGACCATTGCCGCATTGGAATCTGGCAAGCATGTTATGTGCGAAAAGCCCATGGCAACTAACGCGCAGGATGCCCAGAAGATGGTGGATGCAGCAAGGAAGAGTGGTAAGAAGTTCACTGTTGCATTTCAAAACCGGTTTAAGCCAGAAAACATGATGCTTAAGGGCATTGTGGAGCGAGGCGATTTAGGCTGGATCTACTTTGCGAAAGCTAGGGCACTGCGTCGCCGAGGCGTACCTACGTGGGGTAATTTCCTGAACAAGGACATGCAAGGTGGCGGAGCTTTAATAGACATTGGAAGCCATGCTCTGGATCTAACGTTGTGGCTCATGGATAATTACCAGGTGCGAGCTGTGCTTGGAGCCGTCTACAATGTGCTGTCCAAGGAGGAAAACGCGGCAAACCCTTGGGGACCTTGGGACCCAAGTAAGTTTGAGGTGGAAGAATCTGCTTTTGGCCTTATTACTATGGCTGATGGAGCCACGGTGGTGGTGGAATCCAGCTGGGCTTTAAACACTCTTGACGAAGGCGAAGCACAAACGGTTCTTTGTGGCAGTAAAGCAGGTGCGGACAACCTTTGTGGCTTGCGTGTAAACGGGGAAGACATGGGCAGTCTTTATGTAAAAGAAGTAGAAACACAGCTTCACGGAGCTGCCTACTATGAGCCGCAGGTGGTGGATCCGGGTAAGTTAGAAATGCAGTCTTGGATAGAAGCCATAAGGGAAGACAAAGAGCCACTGGTAAAACCGGAGCAAGCTTTGGTGGTAACGCAGATCATTGATGCTATTTACCAATCAGCCACTACTGGTAAACCTGTTTTGTTCTGAATAGGTCCGTCGCAAAAAAGAGAGAGGACCTGCCCCCATGACCCGCTGTGAGAGGTGCACGAGGGCAGGTAAGAAGGGCTACTGTCTATTTCCAACGTGGGAGGTGTGTCTGCACATTAATCATGGGAGCAAGAATACTCCCATTTTTTCTGCGTCAACCCATTGAGCTTGCAAAGAACTACTTCTAAGGTTTCCTTTGTAAGATGTGATGCCAAGCGTCTTGGCGTAAGCTGGATCCACTAGGAATCGTCCGTCCTTAAGGGAGAACTTGGAATAATCCACCAATGCACCGTTCAATGATGCGATTTTTGCTTTGTTCGATATGAAAAGCACTTTGGCATTGGGTTTTTGCTGGACCACTTTCAAATAGAGCTCTGCCATGCCTTGCGTGAGGCGGGGTCCTGCTCTAAATACCCAGTCGTCATTAAAAGAAACAAGCTTACCTTGCTGCATGGCTTTTAAGTCAGTCCAGGGTCTGCCATTGAAAGAAGCTGCTTCCCCACCCATGGATTTCTCAGGATACAGGATGTAATCGGGGTTGAGTTTGAGCAGTGTTTCCTCGCCCAACGTGGGCCATGGTTGGGTGTAACTGCCTGTGACTGATACCAAGCCTACCTGATTGAGAACATCATTGATGAAGGTGTCTTTGCCCACGCTCATGGGCGGATCATGCCACAAAAGCAGAAGCACCCGAGGATGCGGGCCATCCAGTGACTTCAGCGCTACAGGCATGAGCCTGATTTGTTCTTCAAGTTGCTTGGCTTGGCCTTCCTTCTGGAAAATGACCCCCATGCGATGGATTAGCGATGACACTTCACTTACGGACTGTGGGTCAGCAATGAATACGTTCCAGTACTTCTCCATGATGTCGTAGGTTTCTTTCCTAAAGCTAATGGTGCCAATGATTAGGTCAGGTTTCTTGGTCAGCAGCAGTTCAATGTTGGGTTGGGTGTAGTCGCCCATCACAGGTACGTTCTTCACTTCTGGTGGGTAATCATCCACGGGGGTACGACCAATTAAGCTGTCTTGAGCTCCAATGGCATACAGGATTTCTGTAACATTGGGAGCCAAAGAAATAACACGCTTGGGTACACTGGTGAATGTTAGAGTCTTACCCACATCATCTGTTACTTTCACCGCTGCAGAAGCAGGCAATACCAGCATAGTAGCCATTAGCAGCAGTGCAACAACACGCGAAAACCGAGTCCTCATGAGATCACCTCCTTTGTCCTCGCAAAAGAGGCTCGGAAGTAACAGATCAGGCAGGTCTCCCGGCTTCCGGATCAACGCTCGGCCCTTGCCTTCCCAGCAGCCTTTTATTGGCGCCAGTGGCATTCTTACCTTGGACTTCGCTCCCCGGTCACGGTTGCGGGACAGCGCCGGATTCTCACCGGACTTCCCTCTTGGCTCATGCCTCAAAAAGGCATAGTCACCTGACCCGGTACTTAGCTCCATTATAAAACATAAAATGTGGCTGTTCAACAGTAAATTATGGGTGAGCTATTTCTCATATTCACTTAAGCAGAAAGCCTCTAAGTGCTTAAGCAAGGCAGGTTTTCTATTTAGGGCTGTAAATAGTTTCGCAGAAGGCGCTCATGGATTATGATATTAACGGGCTACGGACTGGGGAGTATGTGGGTGATTAGAAGAAGCATACAAAGTGACCTCAAAAAAGGAGGGGCATAAACACGAAGAACGATAGTAAACACGTTGTGAGAACATTGCGCCAACGATTGACCATAATGGCAATTTTGGGCCTTGTAGTCATAACAGTGTTGTTCGGTATTAATCAAATTATCCAAAAAGCTGCCAATATGCCCCCTGGTAATGGGCAAGGTACAGGTTCAGGAGCCATTGCCCAAGATGTTTCTGTGTGGACTCAAACCAGCAAGTACGATTTTGACCGCGGCCTAATTTATCAAGTGGATACTTCGGCAAGCCCCGGAGATGTTGTGCTTGCTGTAAAAATGCAGACCATACTGGACCACTTTAACGACCAGCGCTACATCAACTCCGAGGAAAGCCAGAACATAAGCGTGGAGTCTGGTCAAGTGGCGCTTTTGCCTTTGAGAGCTGAGGGTGTGTTGGTGTCCAACAATTTATTGCCTCAGCACGTAGTACGTGTGGAATCCTTTAGCTATGAAGCATCTATACCTTGGCGAGCCAGTGTAAAAGTACAGTTTTCCAAAGACGGTGTAAACTGGTACAGCTCGGCAGGAACGTTAGATGGTTGGGACAAACTGTCTGAAGGTTCTCACGACATTGATTTATCCAATTTGGATTGGGTTGGCGTGTCAGAGTTTTACTACAAAATGGCTTTTGACGGTGGCGGTCTGCTGGGTTTTATGAGGCCCGCAGTAAAAGAGGCAGAGTTTACATACGCTGCGTACCACGCTTCGGGCAGCATTGCCTCAATGGTCTTTGACAGCGGAGTTGAGAATGCACAGTGGGACTCCATTTGCTGGGACGCCACGCTGTCGATGAATGCCACTATTACTTTTGAAGTGAGAGCGTCAGATACGTTTTTTACACGAGACAGCGCTACTCCGGGCTGGACTTCAGTAGAAGTTGAAGCTGTTTCAAATAACTCATACCGTGCGTCAGTTGATCTGCCTTCTGGTAGGTACAAACAATGGCGTGCTACGCTCAGCACTTCTGATACTTCCACCACACCCATACTCCATGAAGTCAGGGTTTATTACTACTAACTGACAAAGTTAGGCTGATTTTCCGCCCAGATTTTTATTTAGCCGCCCACTTTTACAGTAAAACCGCTGTTTTCAAACAAGGCTTTTATGTGTTCAATGTGGTCTGCATCAGGTGATTCGTGGGTAGGCATTCTGTAGGGTTTCCCCAAACGCACATACTTTTCTCCAACGTCGTGGAAGGGTAGCAGATCCACACGCCTAACGCTACCTATGTTACTTTTCAAGAAGGAAATCAAACCTTCAATATTCTTATGAGTATCTGTGATGCCTGGTATGAGTGGTATTCTGATAATTACATCACTTGCCCTTCCACTGCTTGCAAGAGCCTTTAAGTTTTCTTTTATGGGTTCATTTGGTACACCAGTAAAATACGCATGCTGCTCTGAATCTGCCAATTTCTGGTCATACAAGAAAACATCTATTAAAGGTGCTAATTGAGAAAAAATGTCCTTGGGCACAAAACCAGAGGTTTCCACGGCTGTGTGAATGCCTA
>DMVM01000078.1:5616-6354 GCA_003476705.1 Coprothermobacter sp. | reverse complement strand
GGTCTTTTTCCAGCTCCTGCATAAGCTCTTTTACGCTCAACGTGAAACCCACCATTTGCCAAGCAGTGGTTGGGCAGTAGTGTGCACACACGCCACAGCGTGTGCACTGTGTTCTGTCAATCACCACACCGCCCTCGGTAAGCTCTAAAGCATGCTGTGGGCACACTTCTTGGCAGGTGCCACACCTCATGCACCTGAACTCAAAATGCATCAACTCAGGAATGGGACTTATGCCTTCAGGGTTTTGACACCACCAGCAGCTTAGTGGACAGCCTTTTAAAAACACCAGCGTTCTTATGCCGGGTCCGTCATGCACAGCGAAGCGCTGCACATCAAAAACCGTGCCTTGGGCGTTCCAATCTACAGATTCCTTCTGGGACAAAGTTCTTACACCGTCTCGTGCTCTGTTCGAGCTATGATTTCCTCTTGCAGACCCTTGGGCAGATTAACAAAGTAATCACTGTAGCCGGCAACGCGTACCATGAGATCTTGGAAGTCTGCTGGTCTTTTCTGTGCTTCGCGGAGCAACTCTGCGCTAACCACGTTGAACTGCACGTGGTGTCCGCCCATATTGAAGAAGCTTCTTATCAGTTGTCCCAGCTTCTTAAGGGTTTCTGGGTCTTCCACGATGTCAGGTGTGAGTTTCTGGTTAAGCAGTGCTCCGCCCGTTTTGTCCCAGTCGCACTTGCTCACCGACCTAAACACAGCAGCTATGCCTTTTCTGTCACTACCTTGCAC
>DMVM01000078.1:0-5595 GCA_003476705.1 Coprothermobacter sp. | reverse complement strand
CCAAAATACACGTGCACCGTGGTGGGCAACCAATAAGCTCTGCGAGATGCTCTTCTTACAGGTGTGGGCGGGTAGCTCTCAATGAGCTCCACTGTTTTATCCACCAAGGCCTTAGCTATGTGGTCGGTAAAATCGTTGTCTTCGCCAAATTTGGGCGTCCGCGTAAGTATGACTTGCCGCATCATTTCATAGGGCCCTTCGAAGTTGCTGCTTAGTGCTTTTAGCAGCTCTTCCATGGTAAATGTGTGGTTTTCAAACACGTGGTATTTTATGGAACTCAGACTCAAAGTTACAGTGCCCAAACCGACAAGTTGTACGTACTGCGTATTGTAACGGGTTCCGCCGCTGTTGTAATCCTTTGCACGCTTTACGCAATCTTCAATCCACAACGACATGAATGGCACCGGCAGCTCGGTGGCGTAAAGTTCCTCAATAATGTCGTTGCCCTTCATCTTTATGTCCATGAAGTACTTTATCTGCCTTAAGTAGGCGTCCCAAAGTTCTTCATAAGTTTGGAAGGTGCTAGGGTCTCCTGTTTCCAAACCTATTTTCTTGCCCGTTATTGGGTCCACACCGTTGTTAAGGGTGATTTCCAGTATCTTCGGCAGGTTAAAATACCCTGTCAGTATGTAGGATTCCTTGCCAAAGGAGCCTGTCTCCACACAGCCACTAACCCCTGCAGTCCTTGCATCTTCCAATGTTTTTCCTTGCCTAAGCATTTTTACAATGATGCCATCAGCGTTGAACAGGGGCGGTTCACCAAAACCTGGGCCAATAACCTCTAGTGCTTTCCTGAGCAGTCTATCAGGTGTTTTATTGCTTATAAGAACTGCCGTGTTTGGCTGCAGCGTGCGCATTTCATCAAGTACTTCCAGCAACAGGTAAGAAACATCGCTAGTGCCGTCTGAACCGTCCACCTTTAAGCCACCAATGTTTATTTTTGTAAAATCGTTGTAGGTAAAACTTTCTTCAGCTGTGACACCCACCTTAGGTACTGCTGGCTGGTTGTTGAACTTCACCCAAAAAGCTTCAAGCAGTTCCTTTGCTTTTTCCCGAGTTAACGTTCCTTCACTGATTTCTTTCTCATAAAAGGGCCTTAAGTGCTGATCCAGCCGCCCCGGGTTGAAAGAATCCCACGGATTGGTTTCATAGGTTATGCCCACGTGTATGAACCAGTAATGCTGAAGCGCCTCCCAGAAGGTTTCTGGCGCATGAGCAGGTACTTTGCGGCAAATGGCAGCCATATGCAAAAGCTCTGCTTTCCTATCCACATTCGTTTCTTCTTGTGCTAGTTGCTCCAATTTCTCTGCATAACGCTGAGCATAGCTAAGGAGCGCATCAGCTGCAATGTCCATGGCTTTAAGCTCTTCCATTTTTTCTTCGTATGCGGGATCGCTCTTGTCAAGCTGTGCCCTGCGCTGTTTTATTTCTTCCTTTATATCCAGGATGCCCTTTTGGAAGATGCGCTCGCCACCGGCAGTATGACCCGGTGCTCGCTGTTCCATGAACTCTGTCCAAATACCTGCTTCGTAGCACTTAAGCCACTCCTCGGGCATGCGTTGGAACAGTTTTTCCCTGATGGTTTTACCTTGCCAAAAAGGCAGTATGGTGCTTTCATAAAGCTGTTTGTCTTCAGCAGTGTTGTGGTAGGGCATGTTTTCTCGCGTATCTAGTATGTCCAAATCTTCCAGTGAATGAGCACATATCTCTGGATAAGTGGGCACCTCATTGGGACCTGTTCCCCTTAAGCCTACAATGAGCTGACCTTCTTCCACTGGTAAACTGCAGTGCTCCAGCAAGTACTTAAATGCCATGGCTCGCTGCACTGGTATGCTCAGGTTGTCTGCCACTCCACTTTGGTAAAACTCTGTAACCAACCGTGCTCGCTCTGTGGAAATCTTTACTTGGGCATTTACACTTTCTTCCCTGAGCCGAGCTATGCGCTCATTTATGGGCCTAACAGCCTCTCTGCGCTTCTGGATTTCTTTCTGCAGTTTTTCTCCAGATCTACTACGTATAGGTTGATTTTCTAAATTCCCCAAATTTGCACCTCCGCGATAATTGGTTCCTTCTATTCATTATAAATTACTGAAGGTAATGACACTTAAACAAATCGATTCCAAAAAGACAAAAGTTCCTTGATAAGCGGTTTCATTGCGGTTTTTGAGGCTGTTATATATGTCAATTTTACATGGAGCCAAGTTCGAGTTTTAGGCTCTGATATATATATATGAACCGTCATTCCATTACGAGTCACGAAGTCAACGTCAGTGCAAGAACAGAAGTAGCATATTGGCTGGAGGTCGATGTATTATATTGCGGTTAGGTTGCTTGAAATTCGCATGCAAAAGGCAATTACCCAGGATTACTTTTTACGGAGGTTGATCTAAGAAATGGGCAACTTTCTACGCTGCTAAAAAGGGAATCTCTAATAATTGAGAGATAAAAGAGATGACAAATCATGAGAAAAGACTTTGGGGCAAAGACTTGGTTTTATCGTTTGCCAGTACTGGTTATAAACACTTATGCCGAAGAGGCAATGCAAATGCCATGAATGCTGCTTGATTAGAAGGAAAGCCTGGTCTTGATTGAGCCGCAAAGTAATCAATTTAGCATTGGTAAATAGCTTCTCTTTACTGCCTTTCAATAAATTGCGTTAGGCATCTTTCTATGCAATATAGCTACGCCAATGAGCCTAGGCTTACTTTACAAGGTGTTATCTAATTTCTGCTATCCCATCTAAAGTCAAAGGGAGTTCATAAAGTTGGGTTGCTGGTTTATAATGTACGAAAAGTTAAGTTGATGCGCCTCATAATGGCGCGTTTGAATGCGATGAGTAGGATTTTCTTATACGGCAGGTCAAAGTCTTGCTTGGGTGATAGGGGTGTGGTGCTATCTGTATAAAGTTTGCTGGGATACTGAAACAAAGGGCGTCCTTCTAACCCTTACTGATACTGAAAACTCCATGGAAGGTACGATTAGGCCAGTGTTCTATGAAGAACTTGATCTTCTTGGTTTAGACCGATACTGGCAGTATCCTCATGCTGATGGACCCTTACTTTGGGCAAAGGGACGGCATTATTTCTATGATGGCCAGGAAGTTGCTACCGTTGAAGGCGGTGGATACTTTGTTAAGCCGAACGTAGTAGTAAAAGTCGAAGATCTTTCTTTGGAACCAGTTGACGTGAACCTGATGGTAGAAAAGAATAAGACGTTCATTAATGGACTTACTGAAAAAGCCATGCGTTTTGTTGAGCAGAAGTACAAACGGTTCAGACCCAGGGTTGACGTAGCAGCAGTTTCTTTCTCCGGAGGAAAAGACTCCATGGTCCTTCTCGACTTAGTGCAAAGGACGCTAAATCCAGACCAGTATGTTGTAGTGTTTAACGATACTTGGATGGAATTGAGTGATACCTACAAAGTAGTGGAAGAAGCAAAAAAGAGATGGCCTCAATTGAACTTTTACACGGCAAAAAGCGAAAAAGATGCTGAAACTACTTGGCGAGAAATGGGGCCCCCGAGCAGATTGATAAGATGGTGCTGTACTGTCCATAAATCTGCTCCTACGTTGTTGATGTTAAGGACGCTGGCAGGCAAGCCTTCAGTCAGAGCTTTAATAGTCGATGGCGTTAGACGAGAGGAGAGTGCACGCCGAGCCAGCTATGGTGACGTTACCATTGGCGGAAAACACGCTGCTCAGATAAATGCAAGTCCCATAATTGAATGGAACACCATTGAGGTGTTCTTGTACATTCTTTCTAGAAAGCTACCTCTTCATAAGGGGTACAGAAATGGTTTAACGCGTGTCGGTTGCTCAGTATGCCCATTTGCTTCTCCTTGGTCCGAATGTGTTTTAACCTCTTGCTACAGCTCTGAGATAAAGAAGTTTACAGACATAATTGGAGACTATGCGCTTAATTGTGGTCTGAATTCGGATGAAATAGAAACATACTTGCAGAACGGTGAATGGAAAAACAGAGCAGGAGGGAGATATCTTCCACAAGGAGGGAAAAAAGTCACTACTATAAAAAGCAGTGACGATGTTATGTACGCACTTGCGAATCCAAACGAAAACTGGACTGAGTGGGTAAAAGCAGTGGGTAATGTTGTAATGGAAAGCGATATTCAAGGTCAGCTTAACGTTAGAGATCCTTCAAATCCAAGTTCGCCGCAGAAAATCCTTGATTTCCAGCTTAAGAAAGATGGTGACGTTGAAGTAATTACGGTAGATGGATTGAGTAGTGATGATAAAGAAATTATTAAAAGGCTTGGATGGGTGGCTACAAAAGTCAGTTATTGCACTCATTGCCAAGCGTGTCAAGTTGAATGTCCGACCGGAGCACTTCACATAACAACCACAAAGGTAACTATCGCCCAAGATAGGTGCATTCACTGCGCAGAGTGTCTATGGTTCGGCGGCAAAGTGTGTTTAGGCGCTAAGTCACTATCTGTAACTACGGGGAGGTTGGTGGAAGTGGGGACTGATAATTCAGATATTAGACTTCAAACCTACCAAGGTTTTGGACTCAGAAAAGAATGGTTGGCACGGTTCCTCTCTGAGCCGGGTAAATGGCTGCAAGCTTGGAAGGAGAAAGATTACGAAAAAACTGGACTTGGAAACCGACAGTTGGAAAGTCTTTTAGGTTGGTTAAGGGATTCCGAAGTAGTAATCGGTGAAAAATCGGGCTTGGCCCTTTCGCCAATTGGTGAATTATTGCAAAAACTAGATGTGGATAAAACTTCAACATGGGCAGTTATTTGGACAAATCTTGCAAGAAACTCTTCTGTTGTAAGATGGTACCTTCAAAAAGTTCAGTGGGGTAAGGTACTTACAAAGAATGAATGTATTGAGCAAAGTGGTGCATATTTCGCAAAGGCCGAGCGCACCAGAAAGAACGCTATAAATGCTCTGTTTGAACTTTTCAAGTATAGCCCTTTAGGTTCCGAATTGGGCTTTGGTGTTATTACTGAAGTAGCTAGAGATAAGGTACAGATTACGAAAAATGGTTGGAAGGAAGCACGCCCAGAAGTGATCCTTTATTCAATGTACAGATATGCAGAGTTAAAAGGAAGATATGGATTAACACTGAATGAGTTCTATGAAACGAACTCAGAAGAAGGACCTTACGTCTTATTTGGCATTGATATGGGCAGTATGAGAAAACTCTTGCGTGCACTGTCGACGTTGTATCCTCTTTTGATTAGAATCGACCTTGTAAAAGACCTCGACAATATATATCTTAACTCTAAAGTCTCATCATTGGAAGTGCTGGCTAATGTACGATTGGAATAGACTAGTTGGTTGGACGCGACATTGCTCGTTTGGGCTTAGGGAAGAATGGCTACAAGTGTTTATTGAGTCCGAAAACGGCGAGAGGCGCGAGTGGGACCTTGGGAACAAGCAAGTGGAAAGTCTTGCAAGATGGGTTAAAACAATTGGGCTAAAAGAAAAAGATGGAAGCTTGACCGAGTTCGGCAGTGCTTTGGTTACTGGGAAACTCAGCATCCATGACATGGTATTTTGGGAGATAGCTTGGGTAAACGCCGCGTTTTCTTTTCCAACAGCAAAGTGGTATGTTCATTCTTTTGTAGGTT
>DMVM01000119.1 GCA_003476705.1 Coprothermobacter sp. | reverse complement strand
GTAAAGCCAATCCTAGCCAAAGACTTTCTCACATTTCCTGGTACTGACCTGGTCATCAAAACATCCGTAGTCAACAACTCTCCACCTAACCTGAGCAATTTATTAGCTGTCTTTGGCGTTAATTCAATACATGTATCGGTAGGCAAAATATGATCAACTAATAACAGATCCAAGGAACTCATATTAAGGACGTTCTCATTGAGTATGATGGTACAGCCATTTACATCAGGAACGACCTCTTGTACCAGCAAACTACTGCCCACAACACCAATGCGTTTAGGGTTCATCGATACGATATCCTTCTTCATCCTGTCGAAGACAGGAGATAAGGCAGCATATTCATCACCATGGCAAGTCAACCGAGTTATCACCTCCTAAACGTACAGTCCTCTTGGACCAATAACAAAAGCACATTCAGTAACTATCAGAAACAGTGCAGAGAGGTAAATCTATGTCCAGTCCTACACTTTCCAAGGGTGCTCTACTAGCCGTTATCCAAAGGTCCTCAAGCGGGATATTAAGCTTGCGGGACAAACTGATTACACCGTCTTTTAGATTGGTAGCGCTCCCCATTAGAGTATTATCCTCATAGACGGCTCCTTTTTCCACTCTTAGCACGTGTCCGTCTAGCTCATACACCCCATCTTCCAAGCCCATCCCTTCTGTACCATTGGACACAAAAACTACTCTTGAAAGCCCTTTCGCCTTCAGAGTAAGCCCGACAGTAGCAGGATGAACATGTACACCATCTACGATAAGTTCCACATAAGCATCTGAAAACAACGCAGTTCCAATTGGACCAGGTTCTCTATGATGAAAGAACTTCATTGAGTTAAACAAATGAGTAACCCTGTTGGCGCCAATGGAAATAGCTCTTTGCATCTGTTCATAAGTGGCGCCCGTGTGCCCCAAACTAACCACAGCACCGTTCTTTACCAGATAATCGATGACCTCGGTTGCACCTGGCGCTTCTGGTGCCAAAGTAACAATGAGTGGCAATCCTTGGGCTGCTTTTATAAGTTTCTCAGCCTTTTGAAGTGAAGGCTTGATAATGTATTCTACTGGTTGTGACCCGTGAAAATCGGGGTTTAGGAATGGCCCCTCTACATGAAAACCCAGAATCCGAGCTTCAGCGCTTGACTGTTGACGCGAAGCAATTACAATTTTGTTTACCGCTTCAAGAATGCCATCCCAGGGTGCCGTTCTTGTAGTAGGAAACCAACCATATATACCGTTAAGAGCAAGGTATTCACCTATTTCTTTAATAGCATCAATGCCATCCATAACAGACTTTCCAACAGCTCCGTGGACATGACTATCAACCAGACCGGGTAGTCTTCTGATCATATCAGCCTCCTAAAACTAAGAAGTTTAATTCAATGTTAATAGCATTTCTTTAATATTATAAACTACCGCTTTGGCCTAGTTGACCTTCTTCTTTCTGTTCATTCTCATCGTTGGCTTTGGTTTCAGGTCTAACTGCTTTTAGCAAGTCCTTTGTCAAATTCAGATCCTCCTGTAACTTTGACTTCTCATCCTCCAATTGCTTCATCTGATCTCGCAAGTTCTTCATTGTGCGCCCACGAGCATTGAAACTAGGCATGACGAGCAGAACACCTAATATGACACCAAGAAGCATAGAAATAACCAAAATCAGAGCTGCTGATCCCTCGAAACTCCAAAACAGAAAGCTTATTGTCAGTGGAGTAGTATTCTGCATACCGAACACTACTGCAACTACTGCAATTACCAATATAAGTAATACAGTCCCAGCCAAATCTCACACCCCCTTTTGCTGTTTCATGTATTCATGTTCCTTAAGTACTTCTTCAATAAGTTCAGAAACCTTCCACTGTATGTTCGTCTCGGTAGTTACAGCAAAAACTAAATCTTTGTCGGGAAAGAGTGCCTTGCAGGTCTTTATCAAAACTTGAAGTTCTTCCTCAGTGAATCCGTGTAGCAAAACAAATCTCTCAGACACTGTCATCTCTAACTATCCCTCCTCCAAATCAAAAAGCGATCGATCTTTACAGATGTTCTTCAGCAAAAGCCTGAGTGGTTATTTCAAGTCCCTCTTCCAAATCAACGCTAGGTTCCCAACCAAGTACGTCTTTTGCTTTCCTGTAGTCCAAACAACTTCTTTGTAGTTCCCCAGGTATAGCAGGACCATGAACCTCTGGGAAGTCCTTTCCTACATACTTCTTGAGGAGCCTAAATATGTCTAGCACACTGCTTTCCCTGCCAGTACCAATGTTAAACACGCCAACCGCATCGCTACAAGCTGCCTTTATGTTAGCATCCACCACATCTTTAACAAACACAAAGTCTCTGGTTTGAGTTCCGTCTCCGTTAATTACGGGAGTTTCGCCAGCAAGCATTTTTTCTAAGAAAATTGCAACCACGCCAGCTTCACCCTTCGTACTTTGCCCCGGTCCATACACATTACTGTAACGCAGGGCAACGTAAGGCAAACCATATACCATATGATAATAATATAGGTACTTCTCCACAGAAAACTTAGCCACACCATAGGGCGATAGGGGATTGGGTTCAACGGTTTCTGGCGTAGGCAAAATATCCACATCGCCGTAAATAGCTCCACCAGTGGAAGAGAAAACAAACTTGACCTTGCTTATGTCTTCAGCGCTTTCCACTAAGCTTTGCATGACATTTATACTACCCAAAATGTTTATGGAAGCGTCCTCCAACGGCTGCTGAAGGCTTCTCCTAAGGTTTATTTGAGCTGCCAGGTGAAATATCACCTCCGGCCTAAAATCCTTAATTACGCGGCTGGCTTCCAAACTTCTAACATCTAAAGCTATGAGTTGAGCTCCTGAATCCACTTTTGATGCATCACCCATGGACAAATCGTCTATGACGACTACTTCAGATCCTTCCGCAACAAGCCTACTTACTAAATGACTACCTATGAACCCTGCCCCACCCGTTACTAAAACTCTCTTTTTCAACTTGTCCGACCTCCTAAGCACACTTTTTCAAAACATTCCTTGCACAAACGCTCATCAAGTTAAGTATAATTCAATACGTCCTGAATAATCAGCCAAATTCCCCAGGTTGCGTCCCAAGCGCCTAGCATTTAAGAAACGTTTTCTCCTTTTCCACGATAAAGCTTGGCGACCTCGTCATCAGTAACCTGCTGAAAATTCAAATAAAATTGCCCCACTGCCATGAAATTTCTTGGAATCAACAGAGCCCTAACTTCATCCGCAAGGTCTCTTAATTCTTCAAAGGTTTCCGGTGAGATGACAGGTACAGCAACCACGATCTTTTGAGCATTGTTGTTCTTCAGAAAGCTGATCGCGGCTTTCATGGTAGCGCCAGTTGCCACACCATCGTCAGTGACAATAACGATCATACTGTTCAAGTTCTCGTAGCTGGAGGATCTCCTAATGTAATTTAGTTGATCACGCAGCTCGACTAATTTCCTCCTCTTTGTGCTCTCGATGTAGTCATCGCTGACTCCATAATGCTCTTTCGTCCACCTATCTACGTATATGCTTCCATCAGGCGCAACAGCCCCAACGGCCAATTCTGGATCAAAAGGGGCACCTATTTTCTTTATGCCCAGCACATCCCACGGCACATCAAGGCACCTACTTAGTGTGTGAGCCAGCACAGCCCCTCCCCGTAATATGCCGACTACAATGGTTTGGTCTCTACTCTTGTACTCCGAAAGGATATCTGCTAACTTTTGAGCGGCGTCTGTTCTTGAGATAAACAATGTTGCCACCCCCACTCTCTAGGTAGTACAAGTTTATTTTAGTTTAAAACCGAACAAATCAAACTAAATTTCTACTGATATAATGCTAAACGGAGAAAAATTGGAAGGAGCTACCGTATGAAAACATCGGAGCTGACTCACATAGCCCTAGGCACAGCTTTTTTGTGTGTGGCTGCTCAAATCTCTTTGCCACTACCAGTTTTCCCGGTACCTTTTACACTTCAGGTATTTGCGATATTTTTCTTATCCATACTAATGTCACCGCGTCAAAGTCTAATGACCGTCCTAATGTATATTCTGCTGGGAGCTCTTGGTTTACCTGTATTTGCAGGTGGAAGTTCGGGAATTGGTATTCTTGCAGGTAAAACGGGTGGTTTCTTACTGTCTTTCCCTTTCTGTGCATACTTGATAAGCTGGATGCACAAAAGATTGGATACATACGGATATTGGGTAGGTATTACTATTGGGATGTGCATTATCTATGTTGCAGGAGTATTACAGCTAAGCTTTATATTGAACACGCCCTCTAGAGTCATACTATGGGGCATGCTTCCATTAATGCTAATGGACCTTCTTAAAGCCATAGCTGCCTATACTGTTGCTTACCCTATAACTAGAATATTGAAGCAACTCATTCCGGATAAACCTGCAAAGGAGGGATGACTGGTATGAGCCAACTCGGAAAAACCTTAGTCATCTTCGGACTCTGCCTGATGATTCTAGGTGCGATTCTATGGGCACTGTCGGCCCTTAACATAAAGGGAATTCCGTTCGGCAGGCTTCCTGGTGACATCTATATCAAGAAAGACAACTTTGTCTTCTATGCCCCCATAGTCAGTTTCTTACTACTTAGCGTGTTGCTCACTGTGGTTATCAACATTATCGTTCACATCTTCTTCAGATGAGTCACGGTTGTTCTTGTACCTGTGCCAGGCTCCCATAACCACCGTC
>DMVM01000054.1 GCA_003476705.1 Coprothermobacter sp. | reverse complement strand
AAATCGCAAGGATGAGTTTAGGAAATCCTTTGTTAAACCAAAGGATGAGTACATAAGTGCATTACGCCTTGGGGAAGCTGTTGGTGACCGAGATTTCGAGGCACGTTTTGAGGCATTGCTTTCTCTACTCGCTAACTACGGTTTAGTGGACATACCTGATGCCGTTCTCAATAGAATAGTAGAACTGATAAAACAAATTTGGAAGCGTCAAACTGTGCTCGGTATGACTGCTGGAATTGCTTATATTCACTCTCTGGTGGAAGACCTGAGGCTCATACGTGCTAAAAATGACGCTGATACCATTTTCGGTGAAAATTCAGACCTGGTTCTGCTTTATTCATTGATGGATGTTCTTAATAGACGGCGCCACGAGGCTGGAAAGATATTTTCGGCCATACAGAAATACGATTGGAAAATGAAAATCGGTCCACTTGTAATTGCATTAGCACAATTTCTTCCAGTTACGAGATTGGGAGAATTAGTGGATTTTGCTACTGGCAGGGATTTAATCTCTGCAAAAGATTTGGCGAATCTATATGTGGTTTTATACAAGAGGACCTCTGACATAAGCTACTTGAGGAAGGCATTTAGGGTTTACGTTGATGTGGATGAGGAAAAAGCTTTAGAGGTCTTTAAGGAACTACTTTCCGTTAGTGACGACCCTAGAGGCGTCTACCGCGAGCTAGAGAGTGTCAAGAGTCCTAGCAGATTTGCCCTCTTTGTTGTTTTTATCTCAGAGGTTGTGAAAAGGAAAGACTTTGATTTTGCTAAAGAGGTGATTTTGGAAAAAGAGGGGCACAAGCTTACTGTGAAGCAGGCTCAGGCTTTGGGACGAGAACTCGGATCAAAATATCCAAAGGCAGCTTTGGAACTGCTAAAGGAATTGCCTGGTGAGAACGGACTTTATGCATTGCTTGGGATTCTATCGGGAACAAAAGATCTGGATGTTGCCATAGCTACCATGGAGCATGTGCTTGACAGACTCAAGACATACTCTGGAGACACTCTGCTCATTCTCAAACAACTAATAGCTGTTAGCATAAAACTGGATATATGGGATGAGCTTATTTTGTCTGTTCCCGATGATGCCCCATGGCTGGGAGATTTCGAAAACATCATGAGCGATGCCCTGAAAGTGTTACAAGGCTCAGGTGATACAGAAATCCGTTTGGCGAACTTAGGGACTCCTATAAGCAATTTGGTGCTCCAACGAATGAAATCAGGTGGGACGCGAGTAAATGAGTGGTTTGACCCAACCTGGTTTAGTGATGAGGATTAAAGAAAGCTTGCCTAATAGATTGAATGATTCAATAGAAAACGCCCCGTTATTGCGGGGCGTTTTCTAATCGTCCTATTACTAGAGTCCTAAAAGGGTTCCTACTTCTTCTTCGTGCTCCATCTCTTCCTGTAGGATGTGTCTTATGACGTGGAAAGTGACAGGGTCACCATTCCCTGCATGTAAGTAATCAATAAGTTTCTCGTAAACTTCGATGGCTCCGCGCTCTGCCTCCAAAACGGACTTCAAGAAGCCTTGCCAATCTGATCTATCAGTAGGATAAGTTATCTTAGGATAATTTGCTTGTTTTAGTATTTCTTCCCAATCATGAATGGGTTCTCCACCAAGTTCCACAATGCGTTCGGCTAATTCCTTTCTGTGCTCCTCTTCGTCTTCAGCCATTTCTTTAAGCTGATCAGCAGTTATTTTTCCATCTAGTGTCTTTACAAGCTCAGCACCCGCCTCGTAATAGTAGTAAGCTATCCACTCATCTGCATAAGCCTTGTTTAGAAGGTTAATCAGTTCGTCCACATTTCCTTTCGTGTACTTCCTTGCATACTCGCCCATGTTTATCTACCTCCTTTTCACTCACTTACTTTAACGTCGGCGGAATTCTCCCAAAGTCCGTGAATGTTGCAATACGCTAATGCGATAAGCTTTCCATTCTTCGGCACTTTCATAGTGAAAGTGACCTTTGGTTCGGCATAGGTAGGACCGAGGTCAAAGGTGGCAATGTGAATGGGGTTAAAAGCTCGTCCTTCTTCTTCGAAAAACACTTGAATCCACTTAATGTGGTGTTCCACCAGATTTGGATGTGGAATGTCTTTGCCTACTTGCACTGTTACCTGAAATGGTTCGTTTGGTTTTACTTCAGATGGAATTTCAATGTAAGGAGTGTGTTTTTCTGTTTTACTGGTGTCATTTTGAACTTCATACGTCTTCACAGACGACCCCTCCTTTTTAAGTGAATCTAAAAAAATATTACCACAAACAAAAACGATCTATGCAGAGCAACTAAACAAGCTTATTTTGGGTATATGAATAATAGGGAAGAGTTATTTTGAAAGAGAGAGGTGATTAGATGAGCGTAATATGGACATTGTGGATGGTTGAATTGATGTTGAGTATGGTGTGGTTTATGTTAATGAATTACTCGCCCCGCGTGGCGCAGCAAGAGTGGTAACAAATCTAGCTAGGTCAAAGCTTTTTATTAGGGAGCTGAGCTTAGCACAATCTTCAGGAGGTTAATGTGAGCAATAGGATTTTTAAGAGAAGTCTGCCTTTTTTAGCTATGGTTGTAGGAGCGCTAGTGGTTCTAACTGGTTGCTCCACGGGCCCGGTGGAAGTAAAGACAGCTGTGGTTCAGAATGGTACTTTGGAACAAACTGCTTATGCCAGTGGTACAGTTATGGCCAAACGCGAGTATCCTCTTTATGGGCCATCTGGAGTTAGCGTGAAGGACGTTGGAGTAGAGTTGGGAGATCGCGTTGAACAGGGACAGACCTTAGTGACTTTCGATGATAGTGATATAAAAACACAGATTTCCTTAGCGCAAAACCAGCTTGACATATTGCAGATTCAACTTGACAGCTATAAGAAGATGAAAGACAACGGTGGTAGTGTAGTAGGAACTCAGAGTGCTGGTATGTCTTTGGATGATCAAATTGCAATGCAGGAAATACAGATCAAAAATCAAGAACTGAACATAACATCACTACAAAACAAACTAAAATCGTTTACGCTAAAAGCACCAGTGTCTGGTATTGTAGGTCAACTTTTGGTTAGTCCTGGAATGCCTGCTCCCATGGGTCAACCTGCTGTGGTCGTATATGACGTTTCTCAAAGGAAAGCATCCATGATGCTGAATCCTGTAGATGCAATGTCCGTGAGCGTTGGTCAGACTGCCAGCGTCTATTTTGGTGATCAAACATTCGATGCTAAGGTGTCTTTTGTAAGCCCGGTTAGTATGAACAATGCCGTTAGTTTAGAAGTTACTTTGGGTGATGGTACTGAAATCCCCATAGGCTCCTCTGTAGATGTGGAGATAAAGACCGCTCAACAAAGCGGCCTTATTATTCCATTGTCGGCTGTCATTTATGCAGAAGATGGGACGCCCTATGTAAAGGTTGTTGAAGATGACATAGTGAAGCAAAAAGCTATAAAGATAAGTGCACAAAATGCCAGTGAAGTTCTTGTTGAGTCTGGGCTTTCCGAAGGAGAAAAAGTTTTAGTGGATCATCTAGATTTAACTGAGGGCCAGAAGGTTGTAACGAGGTAAGAAGATGGCAGACGTAGAAATCCAACTGAATGGTGTACGAAAAGTCTATGGAAAAGGAGAAACGGCTTTTGAGGCCCTCAAAGGTATTGATCTTGAAGTGCAGAAAGGCGAGTACATTGCTATAACAGGGCGGTCTGGTTCAGGTAAATCCACACTCATGCATATCATTGGTTGTTTGGACTCACTTACTGATGGAAAGTACTATTTGGAAGGGCAAGACGTATCGAAGCTCTCTGACGACGATCTAGCAAGGATCAGGAACAGAAAGATAGGCTTTGTTTTTCAGGCTTTTAACCTTTTACCTCATTTGAATCTTCTGGAACAGGTTATGGTTCCCATGTACTACGCTGGAATTACCGGCAACAAGGCAAAAAACAAAGCCATGGAAGCTTTGGACAGAGTAGGTCTATCTAGTAAATGGCATCGACATGCGACACAGATCTCGGGAGGAGAGATGCAGAGAGTTGCCATTGCTAGAGCGATTGTCATGGATCCAGGACTTCTACTTGCTGATGAGCCAACAGGAAATTTGGATACAGCTACATCGGATCAAGTGATGGATATTTTTCAGGAGCTAAACAAGAGTGGCAGTACCGTAGTGTTGGTTACACACGAAACGGATGTAGCATCCAGAGCTAAGCGAATTGTACATTTGAAGGACGGCTTAATCGAATATGAGGAGTCGAAAGTATGAACTTGTTGTTTAGGCAGGTTAAAGAGGCGTGGTTGAGCATATTAAGGGGCCAATTACGTTCGTTTCTAACGGTTCTTGGTGTTGTCATTGGTATTGCGTCTGTGTTCACTGTTCTGACGTTGAGCGCCGGTGTAACAAGTACTGTGAACAGCGAACTTGGGCGGTTGGGAAGTGGTGTCCTTCAGCTGACAGTTAATCCGGCTGTGGGAAATGTCAGTTTCACTGAGCTGGACATGCTGGCGCTAAGAAACGCATCACCGTCTGTGAAATCCATTATACCCATACAGAACGTAACTGGTTATTACAGCGCTGCAGGCCGTAGTGGTATCGCCATGGTTTTTGGTACTAACTCAGAGTACTTTGATTCATTCGGCTTAACATTGGATCAGGGGCAGTTATTTACTGATGCAAACGTTCGCAACGGTGACCTTGTGGCAGTAGTTGATAAAATGGCTTTGCAACAAGGCATTCTGCCTTCTGATATCGTGGGCAAAAGGCTCCAGGTAAATGTTGGTGGAAATACCTTTTCTCTTCGGGTGCTAGGTGTCGTAAGGAGTGGGATTAGCATTGGAGGAGGCAATGGGTCAGCAGCTAGTGTGGGTATTGATGAAAGGAATATTCCTATTACCGTTTATGTACCCTATACGGCATTAAAAAATGCTGGTTTATCCAGTGAAATTACCAGTTTGGCTGTTTCGCTATCCTCTCAAGAAGAAGTTGAGCCTTTTGGTAAGTTGGCGGTGAACTTGTTAAACAACATTCACCACGTCCGTGGAGGATTCCAAGCGACGTCTTTGGTATCAGCTTTGGATGCTGTTAATAACATTCTTAATGTTATTAGCTTGGTTTTGTCAGTCATAGCAGGCATTTCCCTAGTCGTAGGTGGCATCGGTGTCATGAACATCATGTTGGTTTCAGTTACTGAGAGGACTCGGGAGATAGGCATTCGTAAAGCGTTGGGAGCCAGAAGAAGAGACATCTTAATTCAGTTTCTTATCGAGAGCCTTATTCTGACACTCAGTGGTGGTGTGGTCGGTATAGCATTGGGCTGGGGACTCAGCTCTGCAGCTAGTAGTGCTGCATCAATACCTATGCTGGTAACGTGGCAGAATCTGTTACTCTCAGTGTCGTTTGCGCTCCTGGTAGGAGTATTCTTCGGTATTTACCCAGCTTACAGGGCAAGCCTATTGCATCCCGTAGAGGCATTGCGTTACGAGTAG
>DMVM01000037.1 GCA_003476705.1 Coprothermobacter sp. | reverse complement strand
GTCATGAACAAGCATTTAATTCCCATCTATGACAAGCCCATGATCTACTACCCACTCTCCGTAGTGATGATGCTTGGTGTAAGGGACGTAGCCATCGTGGTTAACCCATCAGATGTAGAGAATTTTACAAGGCTTTTTGGACATGGAGAAAGATTGGGTATGCACATAGAGTATGTAGTGCAAGAGCAGCCCAAAGGACTTGCCGAAGGGCTCATCCTAACAGAAAATTTCATTGGTAATGACACAGTTTGCTACATGCTTGGAGATAACATCTTTTTTGGTCACGATCTGCCTAAGATACTTAACGAAGCTAAAGCACAAGTGGAGAAGCATGGTGGAGCATATGTTTTTGGGTACCCAGTGAAGGACCCAGAACGTTTTGGCGTAGTGGAGTTTAACGAGCGTGGGGAAGTGCTGTCCATTGAAGAGAAGCCAAAAGTACCAAAATCGAACTGGGCAGTAGTGGGTTTGTACTTCTACGACAATAGTGTGGTGGAGAAAGCCAAGAATGTAAAACCTTCAGAGAGAGGGGAATTGGAGATAACCTCAGTAAACGAAGCATACCTAAAGGAAGGTAAGCTAAAGGTAAGTCTATTAGGCAGGGGATTTGCATGGTTTGATGCAGGCACCTATGACAGTTTCATAGAAACCAGTGAATTTGTAGCCACCTTGGAGAAGCGAACGGGCTTGATGATAGGGTGTTTAGAAGAAATAGCCTACAAGAATGGATGGATCAGCGAAGAGCAGTTAAAGGACATAGCAAAGGAACTGAGGAACACAGACTATGGAGAATACCTTGAGGACGTGATAAACGATGCCCTTTAGCTATGAGCCACTCACATTAGGAGGGCTCATACTGGTAAAACCAAAGGTATATGCTGATGAGCGTGGATATTTCATGGAGCTGTTCAAGAGTTCAGACATGCACCTTGGTGGTATAACGGGAGAATTCGTTCAAGACAACCTGTCTTACTCCCGCAAAGGCACCGTAAGGGGACTGCATTACCAGATGAAGCCTAAGATGCAAGGGAAACTAGTCACCTGCTTAAGAGGTGCGATATGCGATGTAGCGGTGGACATAAGGGTAGGCAGTCCTACCTTTGGCAAATGGGTAGCTGTGGAGCTAAGCGAAGAGAATCACCACTTACTGTGGATACCAGAAGGGTTTGCTCATGGGTTCATGGTGCTAAGTGAAGAAGCTCTGGTACTGTACAAAGTTTCAGGTTCCGAGTATTCGCCAGAGCATGATGCAGGCATAAGATGGGATGACCCTGAGTTAAATGTAGATTGGCCCATTAAAGATGTGGCGAAGCTCATCATATCTGAGAAAGACAAGCACTTACCCACACTGAGAGAACGCTTAGATAGGGGGGAACTACTGTGAGGATGCTCATAACAGGAGGAGCAGGCTTTATCGGTTCAGAGTTTGTAAGGCAGGCAGTAAGAAAAGGACACCAGGTTGCTGTAGTAGATAAACTGACCTATGCAGGAGACTTAGAGCGCTTAAGCGAAGTAAGAAAAGACATAACCTTCTACAAAGCAGATATCAGCAATCAAGAGTTCATAGAGCACATCTTTGAGAAAGAGGACCCTGAGGTAGTAGTGCATTTTGCAGCAGAGAGCCATGTAGACAGGAGCCTGCTGGATCCATATCCATTTATAAGTAGTAACGTACTGGGTACGCAAGTGCTGCTGGAAGTGAGCAAGGCAAAAGGCGTAGAGCTGTTTGTGAACATGTCCACCGATGAAGTGTATGGAGACTTAGGCAAAGAAGGTTCATTTACAGAGGATAGCCCACTGAAGCCAAACAGCCCGTATTCCACCACGAAAGCATCAGCAGACATGCTAGGTAGGGCATACCATCGTTCTTTTGGGCTACCAGTGATAACCATCAGAGCATCTAACAACTACGGGCCATGGCAGTATCCAGAGAAATTTGTGCCAGTGATCATACTCAAGGCACTACGAGATGAGAAGATACCTGTCTATGGGGATGGCACAAATGTTAGAGAATGGCTCTATGTAACAGACTGCGCAGAAGGGATAATGGCAGCCATTGATAGAGGCAATGCAGGAGAGATCTACAACATAGGTAGCAAAGAAGAGAAACAGAACATAGAAGTAGTCAAAGCTATTTTGAAGCTACTGGGGAAAGGAGAAGAGCTCATAGAGTTTGTCAAAGACAGACCAGGGCATGATTTTAGGTACTCCTTAGACAGTGTAAAAGCCAAAAGGGAGCTAGGTTGGGAAGCTAAGACCAGCTTTGATGAAGGCATAAAGAAGACTGTAGAATGGTACGTAGAGCACCTCAGGTGGGCTCAGGACAAGGTAGCGTATCTAAATGATTACTGGAAGAGAGTGTATGTGAGGCAGTGAAGAACAAATGAAGTATCTCATCATAGGAAAGCATGGGCAGTTAGCGAAAGAGTTCCAGCGCTTACTAACCTCTAAAGGTGAAGAATACCTTGCCTTGTCTCATGAAGAAGCAGATGTAAGAGACTACGTAAAGCTAAATGGGGTGTTTGAAGCTTATAAGCCCAGTGTGGTAATAAACTGCTCAGCCTACAACCAAGTAGACAAAGCTGAGAGCGACTATGAGGAAGCCATGAAGGTAAATGCTCTTGGGCCTTATAACTTAGCACTGCTTTGTAGGGAGTATGGTTCATTTCTGGTTCACTATTCCACTGACTACGTTTTTGATGGAAGTAAAAGTGAAGGGCTTTACACAGAAGCGGACGAGCCAAACCCTTTAAACAAGTACGGACTGAGCAAGCTACTTGGGGAGCGTTTTGCAATGCAAACAGCTCATAGTATGCTATTACTACGGGTAAGCTGGGTATTTGGTGAAGGTACCCAGAACTTCATCTACAAGGTGCTGAGCTGGTCAAAAGAGCGTGAAGTGCTGCAGGTAAGTGGAGATGAAGTGTCGGTACCCACATGGGCACGAAGGATAGCGCTGGTAAGCTATGAAGCCATAAACAGCGGTTTAGCTGGGTTGTACCACGTAGTTTCCTCAGGATATGCATCCCGCTACGAATGGGCAAAACAGGTGTTGAAGCTTTGTCACAAAGAGAACTTAGTGATGCCAGTGTCAGCAGACACCTTTAATTTGCCGGCGAGGAGACCAAAGTTCTCTGCAATGAGCAATGAAAGAATCTGTGCAGAGCTTGGGATAAGGATACCTGATTGGGAAAGTGACTTGGAGGAGTACCTAAGGGAGGCTTGATGATCGTTGGAGGCTAAAGTAAACTTGCCAAAAATCACCATAATGAAAGCCACATACAATCAGGAATGTTTTATCTGTGAGGCTATAGAGTCAGCTGTGGCACAAGATTACTCTAATTTAGAGATAATAGCGTGCGACGATTGCTCCACGGATAGAGCATACGAAACTCCTAAGCAGTATGAGCAGAAGGATCTGCTCGGAAGAACATAATTAGCGTAATCCCATAGTAAGCTGCAAGGTCGGAGGTTGAGGAATTATGGAACAAAAAAGAAGTATTGTGTTTTTATGTGCCAGGTTTTCGCACGGTGGATTGGAAACCGTCATGAACAGGCTATCATCAGAGTTAATTTCGAGGGGTTGCAACGTGGTCTACGCTATCGGACAGCTGGCAGGAGATCATATCCCCATACCTGAAGGTGTGAACGTGTGTGATTTGAGATATTACCTACCTCCCGAAGAAAGGAGTATTGCCAAGACCCTTTCCTGTTTGTTAAAAGCGAGAAAACAGTTCAGAAGTATTTCGAAGATGTATCCAGGTAGCATTTTTGTCGTTGCCAGTGACATGTTTTCTCCATGGGCTGCTTTGATGGCTGGAGTCAGGCCTCTATATTTGTGGATTCATGTGTCGATTGAAGTGGTCTATGCGGGAGCACGAAATTGGAAGTTTAACAAGCGTCTCTTTCGGCTGGTGGACGGGACGATCGTCTTGACTCCTGAAATGAAGGACGAAATAGCAAGACTGGTAGGAGAAGATGTGGTTAATAAAGTGACAGTAATATACAATCCGCTCACTACGTTACATACCTATAATCTCTATGCTCCGGGATCGCACCATTTTCTCTATGTAGGTAGATTGGATAATGAGCAAAAAAGAGTTGACAGGTTACTCAAAGCTTTATCCAATTTTAGAGACGAAAGGTTCAAGCTTACCATCATTGGAGATGGGAAGGACCGCGAGAAGCTTGTTTCTTTAAGTAATGAAGTAGGTATAGCAGACAAAATTGATTGGGCTGGATGGCAGACTGACCCCTGGGAATATGTAAAAAATACAGGTGGGGCCGAGGCATTAATATTGACCTCTGATTATGAGGGATTCCCAGCTGTTATCGTCGAAGCTATGGCGAATGGGATACCTTGCATTTCAACTGACTGTCCGGTCGGCCCGAGCGACATCATCCAGAATGAACTAAACGGGGTTATTATTCCCATGAGTGACGACCCCACGATCGTTAAGTCCCTAACTGACGTAATAAAAAGATTGCTAGATGGTTCATTATCATTCGACATCTCGCTCGTTAAACAGTCTGCAGATAAGAACAAGCCAGAAATTGTGGCCGATAAATGGTTGGAGTTGATGGACCATAGGGATGTTCGCTAAAATGTGCATTCTAGAAAGCATTTTAAGGATTTTCTCATTTAGCAAGATACGCGTGGAATTTACCAAGAGGAGATGAATTTGTTATGACGATTACAGTGATTGGCGGTGGTTATGTAGGTTTAACGACTGGTATTTGTCTTTCATACGTTGGTCATGATGTGAACATTGTAGAGAAAGACCATGCAAAGTTCAGTGCACTTGAGCTGGGAAATTTGCCAATATATGAGCCAGGATTAGATGATCTTCTACAAAAATCGAGAAGTCGTATAACGTTTTCAAATAAGGTTAATAGAAGCTTACTAAATGGCAGTGAGTTGATTATTATTGCTGTTGGTACTCCTCCAAAAGATGACGGAGATGCTGACCTAACCTTCTTGCATGCTGCTGTTGAAGAGGTTCTAAGTTGCCTAGATGGGGATGTTCAGGCAGTCGTGGCGATAAAATCGACTGTTCCCGTAGGAACTAACGACATGCTGGCGGAGAAGTTCGGATCAATGTTAACCGGCCATAGAGTGCAATTTGTTTCCAATCCTGAGTTCTTGAGGGAAGGCCATGCCGTATATGACACGCTGTATCCAGACAGAATTGTGGTCGGTGCAAGAGACCGCGATGCTGTAGGTGTATTAAG
>DMVM01000074.1 GCA_003476705.1 Coprothermobacter sp. | reverse complement strand
AAGCGTGAACAACTGCTGAGTATTTTGCAAGAGGGGAAGGTTATCTACGGAGTCAATACGGGTGTTGGATCCTTAAAGGATGTGGCACTTAAAGCTGACACGCTCGAGGAGTTCCAGGCTAACCTAATAAGAAGCCACGCGGAGTCGGTGGGACAAAGAGTTTCAAGGTCAGTCACCAAAGGTGCCATGGTACTTTTGGCGCATAGCTTGGCTCAAGGATTGTCTGGGGTCAGTCCTGAACTGCTGGAAAGAGTCCTATTTGCAATTAACATGGACTACGTACCCAGAGTAGGTTGCTTCGGTTCCGTGGGTGCCAGCGGTGATTTGTCATTCTTGGCAACGCTAATGCTAGGTATCGTGGGTGAGAACCCTGTGTACGATGCCTCAGGTAATCCCCACGTGCTGGAGAAATTTGCACTGAGAGAAAAAGAAGGCCTTGCCGTAATAAACGGTACTCATTTTTCTCTTTCTCACATGATTCACTTACTACAAAAGTTCAAGCGGCTCGAAAAAATGACGAGGTGGACCTACGCTCTTCATCTGGAGACAAGGAAAGCTATTGTTTCATTTCTCGATCCTTTGGTCAGTCAAGCCAAGCCAGACCCATACTTTAAGGAGCTGCTCTCTTGGCTAAGGGAAGTGCTTAAGGGTTCTTCTGCTGTTAGAAGATCAGGTCCTGAGGTTCAAGAGCCTTATGTAATAAGGTGTTTCCCGCAGCTTTATGCGCCTGTCATGAGAACATTGGACAATGTCGATTCTTGGCTGGAGCAAGAAATGAACGTTGTTAGCGATAATCCACTGTTCAAAGATAGTGAGCCTGTTTTTCAAGGCAACTTCCATGCTGAAAGTATTGCTGTAATGTCTTCACAGCTAAGGGCTCTCTTGCCCCTTATGGGCAATATCTTATATCAGCTGCAGGAAAAACTGCTAAACCCTGAGTTTAGTCGTGGACTGCCAGCGTTTCTAGCTGAAGTACCAGGCCTTAACTCTGGTCTAATGATTGTTCAATACTTATCAGCAGATTTGCTTTCTGAAATCTCTATGCTGGCGAGTCCCATAACAATAATGAACCAAACCATGTCTACTGGACAAGAAGACGTAGTATCTTTTGCTCCAACGTCTAACAGACTACTTGAAAGGCAATTAGAACTGTACAAATACCTGCTTGCAAGTACACTGCTTGTTACCGTTAGGGCTACTAAGATGGCCAATGTAAAGGTTTCAACTGCCATACAAGAGGCATTGGAGTTTTACTTGCAGACAGATGTGGGGGGTGAACGTTCTTTTTCTGATGTCATAGAAGCTTTCGCGGATCAGCTTTAATTTAGTCTTTCAAACTCTTAGACTTTCTGGGTTATAATAGAGCAGGTACGAGGAGGTATAGACATGTCTGGACACTCAAAGTGGCATAACATAAAAGCTAAAAAAAGTAAGATGGATGCCCAAAGGGGCAAAGTCTTCACTAAGTTGACAAGGGAATTAGTCATAGCTGCTCGTGAAGGTGGTCCGAACCCTGAGACAAACTTGCGACTACGCGTAGCTATCGACAAAGCTAGAGCGGCAAATATGCCAAAGGACAACATTGATAAAGCCATAGCTAAGGGAGCTGGGAATTTAGAAGGTCAAGAATTTGTTGAGTCTCTCTATGAGGGCTACGGTCCCGGAGGCGTTGCCATTTTAGTCGAAGTCACCACCGATAACAAGAATCGTACTGCGGCAGATGTACGCAGAATATTTAGTCGTCACGGTGGAACTCTCGCAGAGAGCGGAGCTGTGAGTTGGCAGTTCGAAAGGAAGGGTGTCATTGAACTGAACAAAGAACAAGTTCCATCCATCGACGAACTTACACTGGAACTTATCGATTTGGGAGTAGATGATGTTTTAGAGGAAGATGATTCGGTAACCATATACACGCAACCCGATGCGCTGTCGAGAGTGTTGGATTACCTAAATGAGGCCGGCATTGAAGTTTCAAGAGCGGAATTGGAGTTCATAGCGAAAAACTATATTTCTGTGTCAGAAGAAGAGGGACGGAAAATACTCAGCATGCTTGAAGAGTTGGATGACAATGACGACGTGCAGGAAGTCTATACAAATGCCGACTTGCCAGAGGTATTAACGGCTGAAGAATAGTGGTTGTATTTGGTGTTGATCCGGGTAGTACACGTGTGGGTTTTGCTTTGCTAGATGACAAAAGTAGGAATTGGCTACATGTGCAGTGTTTAGAACTAACAGGGCTGCCTGAACATTTGAGATATACAACCATAGAGCGCTATGTGGACGCTCTGTGTGAAGTGTTCGAGCCCAAAGAAATGGCTATCGAAAAGCTTATTTGGGGCAAGAACAGAAATAACTTGCTCCAAATAAGCGAATGTCGTGGTGTAGTAAAGTTAGTGGCATACAAGAGAGCTATAAAGGTTTTTGAGTACTTTCCTACTGAGGTCAAATCCTTTACTACTGGCTATGGCCACGAGGGAAAGACAGGTATTGTTCGCACTCTGCAGGTTGAAACAGGCTTTGACATGTTACCCTTGTTTGATGATACCTCGGATGCCATGGCAATTGCCTGGATTCATGTTCTGATGAGGAATAACCGTGCTGTTGAAAGTTAGTGGAGCACTTAGTCAGGAAGACGAGTCTTATTGGTTTTCTTTGAAAACTGGTTTGTCCATCGAAGTAACCAGATGTACAACTAAGGCTGGAGATGGTGAATTCTTGCTTTTTGTTTCTTTTGACAATGATATACGCGTTTTTGTTTTTTCTAACAAGGAAGAATTTGGTCTTTTTCAGGTGCTTAAGAATGTAAAAGGTGTGGGAAACATTAAAGCTTCTCGCATACTTTCGTTATATGATGTACAGCAACTTCTAAACATGATCAAAGCTGGTAATGAGCATGAACTGGCACTGCTGCCTGGTATAGGTGAACGAACGGCCAAAAGAATTGTGGCTGAACTTAGTGGTCGTTTAATAAATACCCGCCACGACTTCGACAACGATTTTATGGAAGTGGTAAATGCAGCTTGCGACTTGGGCTATGAACGTAATGTGGTAACAGAGCTCTTAAATGGTAGTAGTGAATGGCGAGATAAAACATTGGAAGATGCATTAAGATGGGTAATAAGGGAACTCAACAAGAAGGCGTAATGGAACTTAAAGAGTTTGTTGGCCAAACAACTGCCGTATCCTCAGTATCCTTTAGTGTGGAAGCAGCTAAGAAGCTTGGCAAAATGCCCGATCATATGCTCTTTTTTGGCCCTCCTGGTTTGGGTAAAACCACTCTAGCCAGGCTGGTGGCTCAGGAAGTGGCAGCGAATTTTGTTGAGACCACAGGCAATAGCCTAAGCAATGTGAAAGATGTTCTGAACATACTTCTTTCATTTTCACGTCCTACTGTTTTTTTTATAGATGAAATTCATCGCATACCAAAATCGGTAGAAGAGCTTCTCTATGCTCCCATGGATGAGCAAGTTATCAGAGTCATGGTTGGCAAGAATAAGACTGCTCGCATAATCAAGTTTGATCTTCAGCCTTTCACCCTAATTGGAGCGACGACAAAGATCTCTTTCTTAAGTAAGCCATTTTTGAGTCGATTCTCCATAAAGATCTCTTTTAACTACTATGGCGAAGAGGAGATAGGTAAGATTATCAAAGAAGATCTGGCGCAGCAGGGGTTGGCCATTTCTGCTGAAGCCTTGCGGGAGATTGCTAAAAGGAGTAGAGGAACCCCGCGCGAGGCTTTACAGATTTGTAGAAGAGTGGTGGAATATGCCGCGCTCAATCATCTTGAAACGTTAGACGTAGGAGCAATCATTGATTTGTTTAATCTACTCAACATTGATGAATATGGCTTGTCTCCCTTAGACAAAGATTACCTTAGAACGCTAGCAGAGACATTTAAGGGAGGTCCTTCTGGCATCAGAGTACTTGCGTCAGCTCTGGGAATGGATGTCGAGACACTTGAAGGGGTTGTGGAACCGTACCTGATGATGCTCGGATTTGTGACAGTTACGAGCCGCGGAAGAAAGTTAACTGACAAAGGATGGAAAGCATACGAAAAGGTTGTTTGTTCATAGCTGCTGTGGGCCATGCCTATATGCTTCTTTTTCACACTTGCCCCAAGTGGAAACAATGTTGGGAAGCTTCTACAATCCCAATATTGAGCCACCTAGTGAGTGGATAAATAGAGCTCAATCTTTCTTGAATGTGTGTGAGCTCTTGTCTGTAAGTGGAGAAGTTATTCCGGAGTTACCAAAGATGGAGCTTCATGAACTGCTTTTCAGTAGAAGATGTGCTTTCTGTTATGACTTGAGGCTAACTGAAGCGGCCAATAGCGCAAAGCAAAGAGGTTTTGACATGTTTACCACTACATTGCTAAGTTCTCCTACTCAAAACCAAAACCTACTGCGGGGTATATTAAGTGCCATTGAAAGCAAGCTTTCCATACAGGTGTATTATTTTGAGGTGACCCATGAAGAGTACATGAATAAAATGAGAGAGCTGAAGGATATGGGCATCTACGTTCAAAATTACTGCGGTTGTTACGGCTCGCTTTTGGAGCGAGAAGTGCAAAGGTTTGAGCAGCTGTGGAGGTGAAACGTTTGTCAGCTTTGGAGGAACTACTCAATTACGAACTGCCAAAACACCTTATTGCTCAGAAGTTAAGCGACCCCAGAGATGCTTGTAAGCTGTTAGTGGTTCATCGTGATACTGGTACTTTAGAGGACAAGTGCTTTTATCAGATCAAGGAATACGTTAAGCCTGGTGACGTACTAGTGCTCAATAACACGAAGGTACTAAAAGCACGAATAAAAGGACGCAGAAAAACTGGTGGCGCCGTGGAAATTCTGCTTGTTCGACCATTAAGAGATAATGTATGGGAGTGCCTTCTTAAACCACTTAGAAAAATAAAAACTGACGAGGTTCTCTTATTAAACGGCGGAGCAGAAGTCAAGCTCTTGGAACGTACAGAGAGAACAGCGATCGTTGAACTGGGGATGTCTGCTCAAGAGTTAGATAGCTATCTGGACGATTGGGGAGAGGTGCCCACTCCCCCTTATATAAGAAGAAAAGTGCCAGCTGAAGAATACCAGACAGTGTTTGCTTCGAAACCTGGTGCTGTTGCAGCGCCTACTGCCGGTTTGCACTTTACTGAAAATCTACTGCAAGATCTGAAGAACATGGGAGTAAAAGTCACTTATGTAACTTTGCACGTGGCGCTCGGTACCTTTGAATCACTAGGATCAGATTGGCAAGAAAAGAGTGAGCTTCATCAAGAGACGTTCTTCGTCTCCGCTGAAACGGCCAAAACTGTTAATGAAGTGAAGGAATCCGGGCACAGCGTTTTTGCAGTGGGAACAACGGTGGTTAGAAGCTTGGAATCAGCAGCATGTGATGATGGAAAACTAAAAGCGGTGTTTTCGGATACATCGTTGTTTATTAAACCTGGTTACAACTGGAAGGTCGTTGACAAGCTTGTGACGAATTTTCACCTTCCCCAGACCAGTTTGCTCCTGCTGGTATCCTCTTTTGCAACACCGGAGCTTATTTTGAAGGCATACAGGCACGCCATTGAGGAGGAATACAAGTTTTACAGCTTAGGCGATGCCATGCTCATACTTTGAAAGTTAGGGTGCTAAGTATGTTTGAGATACTCAAGGAAACAGATAAAGGACGAACTGGGCAACTTTCTTTAAATCATGGTGTTGTAACAACGCCTGTCTACATGCCAGTAGCGACCAGAGGTGCCATAAGGGTTGCACCCCTTAATGAACTTGAGCAGTTAGGGTATGGTCTGATTCTTAATAATACTTATCACTTAGTTCTTAGACCAGGACTTGAGGTTTTGGAGAGAATCGGCGGGACTCATCGCTTCATGGGCTGGGATAAAAACGTGTTGACTGATAGTGGAGGTTTTCAGATCTACTCACTCAAGCACTCCATGAAGATTAGGAACAATGGCTTGGAATTCAGATCTCCCATAGACGGTACTAAATTCTTCTTTACCCCCGAATTTGTTGCTCAAGCTCAGAACATTATAGGCAGTGATATTGCTATGCAGCTAGATGTATGCTTGGGTTATCCTGCTAGAGAAAGTGAAGCTAAAAAGGCGATGGATGTGACAATTAGGTGGGGAGAGAGATTCTTGTCTGTGGAGCCGCTCCAAGGTCAAAAACGGTTTGGCATCGTTCAGGGTGGCTTCAGTAAACGTCTCCGACGTGAAAGCGCAGTGCTGACCGCTTCTCTTCCTTTTGATGGATTCGCTATTGGTGGCTTGTCTGTGGGCGAACCAGAAGAACTCATGTATGAGCTAACTTACGAGGTGCTGGATGCGTTGCCTAAACAGGCACCTAAATACATGATGGGCGTAGGTGACCCTGTGCAAATTGTTGAACTTGCTTGCATGGGCATAGACATGTTTGACTGCGTTCAGCCAACAAGACACGCAAGGCATGGCTGGGTCTACTCTTGGCAAGATGGACCTCAGGTCATTGTTCGAGGAAAACACAAGTTTGATTTTAGACCCTTAGAGTATCAGCCGCAATACACCTACGGTTATCTGCATCACCTTTTTAAGGCTGGGGAGCCGCTAGGGCTTTTCATTGCCACAGTGGAAAACCTTTCCTACATGGCTGATTTGATGCAGAAATTACGAGCAGCCATTGAAGGTGGCTCCGTTGATAGCTTGAAGAAGGAAATCCGTTACCAATGGAGAAAACGTATAATAGGTGAGTAAGATATAAAGTCTATGCGGCACTACAGCGTAAGGCATGCACGTTACAAATGAAGGAGGGTAAAGGATGAGCAAAGAGTGGAAAATTGGTATTGCTGCGGCTCTTGTTGTGGTGAGCCTGTTGTTTTTGGTTTTGGCGTTGCCGGTAAATTTGCCGGGTATTGGCTATGATATGCAAAAGGTTGTTCGTGATCAGTGGGGTATAAAATTTCGCTTTGGCTTGGATATAAAAGGCGGAATTCAGATCACTTTGGAAGCAGTGCCTTACGAGAACCAAACGCTTACACAAGATGATGTGACTCAGCTGAAAACGGTTTTAGAAAACAGAATTAATACACTTGGATTAGGAGAAATAAAGATTTATGATGACCCAAGTGATTGGAAACGAGTAGTGGTGGAAATTCCTGCAGATGTTCTGAGCGAAAAAGAAATGGATGCACAAGGAGTGGTAGAGTTCTTGGGGAAACCAGCTAAGCTAGAATTCGTTGACCCGGAGGGTAATGTAGTGATTACTGGGGCGGATTTAAAGAGTGCATATGTGACTTCGGACCAGGCTGGTCTTCCCGCTGTGGGGCTTGAATTTACCTCGCAAGGCGCTAAGAAGTTCTATGATGCTACTTCCAAGTGGGTAGGCCAAACAATCGAAATAAGGTTGGATGGTCAAGTGATCTCCTCTCCTACTGTTCAGGAAGCTATTTCCGGTGGCAAAGCTTCGATAACGGGTAGTTTCACCATAGCTGAAGCTCGTCAGCTGGCAGCTCTCTTGCAAGGTGGCGCTTTACCTACTCAGATTAAAGTGAGCGCACTCAGGAACGTAGGACCTTCGGTAGGGTCGCAGGCGTTGGAAGGGATGGAACTTGCAGTTATTGCTGCAGCCATAGCCATAATCTTCTACATCATAATAAACTACGGTATGTTAGGAGGAATGACAGTTCTGAGCTTAGTCAGCTTTGTCATCTTGGATGCAGCTATATACATTGGTATGTTTAAGGCTGTCTTGTCACTTTCAGGGATCGGTGGTTTCATCTTAACGCTAGGCATGGCAATCGACAGTAACATAATTTTGTATGAACGATTTATGGAAGAATTAAACAAGGGGAAGACACCGCGTAGAGCTGTTCAAGATGCCTTTAGGCATGCTTTTGTGACAGTAGTTGATTCAAACATATCCGTAATAGTAGTATCTCTTATTCTTTTCTACCTTGGTGCTCCCACTCTAAGAGGTTTTGCAATAACACTTGGGTTGGGTGGAGTACTGAACATTGTTCTACCTTGGCTCCTACTGGATCCCCTGTTAGAATCCTTTGTTTCGTCTAGGTCTGAGAAAGCGGAGGTGCAAGCATGAAAAACGTTTGGTTTGGTTTCCCTTTGTTTTCTAAGTTTCCACTGGAAGTTGTCAAGAATAGAAAGAAGTTTTACACTTTGTCCATTGTTGTTATACTCATTGGTTTCCTGTTTATGGGCATAAACTACGCCAGGTATCAAGAACCATTAAATCTGGGTGTTGACTTTAGCGGTGGTGTCGTATTTACCGTTACTCTCCCCGAGGATAAGGATGCTTCGGAGTTAACAAGAATAGCTTTGGAGGCAGGCGTCCGCGATCCGATTGTAAGAAAGTCTGGTGCAAACGAATATGAACTTAGGGCAAAAATAGATGAGGCCACACTTCCCACTGTGAGAGAATCATTACAGGCTAGTGCTAGTGTAAATGATGAGAATTTCGTTGGTCCCTCTGTGGCTAGTTCACTTATAAAGAATGCTGTTTTGAGCTTGACTGTGGCGCTTTTAGCACTACTGGTTTACATCTCTGTCAGGTTCAGACTAAAATATGGGCTAGCAGCTGTGTTGGCATTGGTGCATGATGTTTTGGTCACCATAAGCATCTTTGCTATTTTCTTCATACCAATGAACAGTCCGTTTGTGGCTGTGCTTCTCATACTGGTAGGTTATTCATTGCAGGACAGCATAGTAGTACTAGATAGGGTTCGTGAAAATAGAAAGCTTAACAGCAAGGCTTCCACAGCAGAAGTCGTTGAGTCGGCTATACACTCTGTGTTTAGGCGATCGTTGAATACGTCCATTACTACTCTCATAGCTGCTTTATGCTTAATGATTTTCGTGTATAGATTCCTACCCGACTTTACTACGGGTTTAACAGTTGGACTAATAACAGGAACGTATTCCAGTATTTTCATAGCGGCATCTTTACTGGTAGATTGGGGTGAGTAGTTGTGCGTGTAGATAATTTGAGACAGTATATAAGGGATATTCCTAACTTTCCCACCAAGGGAGTCATCTTCAGAGACATAACACCTTTGCTAAAGAACCCTGATGCATTTGCCACAACGGTTGACCTGATGGCAGAAGCAGTGAGCTCGCTGAATGTCACCGCAGTAGCCGCTGTGGAAGCTCGTGGGTTCATATGGGGTGGTACTTTGGCTTACCGTTTGGGCGTGGGTTTCATTCCCATTAGAAAGCCTGGTAAACTGCCTTTTGAAGTAGTGGAGAAAGAATTTGAACTCGAATATGGCAAAGATGTTCTTCAAGTACACAAGGATGCTGCAGGCCCAGGAGATTCTGTTCTCATCGTAGATGATGTGTTGGCAACAGGTGGCACGGCCCAGGCAGCAGCTGACCTCGTAAAAACATTGGGGGCGGACGTGGCTGGATTTTGCTTCCTCTTACGTCTCGGAACCATGGATGGTTACGAACGGCTAAGTAAACTAGGCAAGAAGGTGGTTTATCTATTGACAGTCTGAAAAAGCTGCAAGACGAGCTTATAACAAAGGTCTCTTCTTACATAGGTGATCCAGAAAAGATTGAAAGAGCAATTGAGTTTGCTGGCATGGCTCATAGTGGTCAAAAACGACGCTCTGGTGAGGTCTATATGGTTCATCCCCTACGAGTCGCACTTATTTTAGCTGAGTTGTATGCTGACCAAGAATCTATAATTGCTGGAATTCTACATGATGTGGTGGAAGATACCCCAGTAACGCTAAGGGATGTTGAAGAAAACTTTGGTACAGAGGTAGCACTTCTTGTAGACGGTTTGACAAAACTCAGAAAATTACCAAAAGGTACGGGCTGGGAGGGGGCTCAAAAGGAGAATCTGCGCAAGCTTTTCCTAAGTGCAGCTCAAGATCCTCGTGTGGTCATAGTAAAGCTGGCAGATAGGCTCCATAATATGCGCACTGTACAGTATCTGCCTGCTGATAAGCAAAAGAGGGTGGCCAAAGAAACACTGGACATCTATGCTCCTTTAGCTCACCGTTTGGGTGTTTACAGGATTAGATGGGAATTAGAAGATCTCGCTTTTAAGACACTTTATCCAGAACAATACGAATATATCTCGACTTTGGTAAATCAAAAGCTAAGGGGTCAGAGAGAAGTTATTGAAGAGGCTAGAACTAAAGTTGAAGATATGTTAAAAGCGCGTGGCATGGAAGCTAAAGTTGAAGGGCGAATGAAACACCTGTATTCTGTTTACACAAAGATGCTTACTCAAAACAAAACCATCGACGAAATATTCGATCTTATGGGACTACGGATAATCCTAAATACTGAAGAGGAATGCTACGTTACTCTGGGATTAGTTCATGCTGTGTGGCCACCTATACCTGGAAGGTTAAAAGACTATATTGCTTTACCGAAACCAAACTTTTATCAGAGTTTACATACTACCGTCATCGGTCCTAAGGGTTTACCACTAGAAGTTCAGATCAGAACATGGTACATGCATCAAGTCGCTGAGTACGGTGTTGCTGCACATTGGGCCTATAAAGAGGGTGTCACTCCCAAATCCACTTTGGAGAGGATAAATTGGCTGGAGCAGGTTTTCGCTTTTGAAGATGAGAAGGTAAAAAGTACTGACGAAATAACTGAGGCGGTGATGGACACCCTTAAAGAAGAAATACTTGTTTTTACTCCAAAAGGTGACGTAGTTTCACTACCCAAGGGTGCCACTGTTCTTGACTTTGGCTACCGCATACATACGGAGATTGGACATCACGCTGTGGGTGCAAGGGTAAATGGTGCATGGGTTCCACTAGATAAAGAGCTTGAAATGGGCGATCGTGTAGAAATAATAACGAGCAAGAATCGTTCTGGCCCCAGCATAGAATGGCTTAAAATAGTTAAAACAGCTCACGCTGCAGATAAAATAAACAGCTGGTTCCGTAAAAGGGATAGGCAAGAGCTCATTGAAGATTCACGAAAGCTGCTGGAAGAATCTCTAAAAAGGTACGATCTCACATACCAAGAATTCATCGACACACTAAAATCCAAGAACATGAACGTGGAATCAACGTTAATCAATATTATAAAGAACCAGTCTTCGCTGGATTTAGTCCTTAGAAATTTGGGACTGATTGCGCCCGAGTTAGCTAAAGATGAGGAAAGCAAAACAGTAGCCACAAAAGAGCAAACATCCGTTAGCAGTGTGACGGGAATTCCTTACCGCCTTGCAAAGTGCTGTAGTCCACTTCCTCCAGAGGACATTGTTGGTGTTGTAGAGAGTGGCCACGGCATAGTGGTACATGCCGCTGACTGCAAGAATGTAAGTGATGCTAGCAAAACTATTTCACTTAGTTGGGATCAGTTGCATGGAGCCAGGAATAAGGATGGCTATCCTGTGGACATTAAAATCACTGCTAGGGATCGTTTAGGGCTTTTGGCTGACATTGGTTCTGTTTTCGCCGTGGCAGGCCTCAACATTGACAAGATCACGGTTCAAAGGAGACAACGCATTGAACAGATCAAGATCTTGGTTGAAGTAAAACTGAAGAACAAAGACGATTTTCAGGTCATACTTAACAAGCTGTCTGAAATGCCTGAGATCATTGAGGTGGTGAAGGGCAAACAATGATACTTGTAATCTCTCGAGTGAGCAGTGCATCTATTACCTGCGATGGGAAAGAGATCGGATCTATTGGCAAAGGACTTGTGTGTTTTGTAGGACTGGAAAAAGGAGACAACACTGAAAACGTTAGAAGAGGAGCCTTAAAGGTTAGTGACATCAAGGTCTTCGAGAATAAGAATGGGCGGTTAGGCTTATCTTTGAAGGACATTGACGGCAGTGTAATGGCTGTAAGTAATTTCACCTTGGCTGGTGTCGTAGAAGGTACACGGTTGTCTTTTGATAATGCTATGCCCTTTGAAGAGGCGAAATCCTTGTTTGAGGAGTTTTGTAACAGTTTGGATACGAAGAAAAAGGTTTGCAGTGTGTTCGGATCGTACATGGAAATAACCATGAATCATGACGGTCCTGTTAACGTGATTTTTAGAGTATAAAAACAACATTTTGACTCGTTCAATTGTAATAAACTAGTCTAAAGCCGCAGTTAATTTGCACAATACGAAATACAATCTGTAAAATCTTTGATCTTTTCTATAGTATAATCAAGCGTAGGTTGTGCTAGGCATGATTTGTGTTGACTTGCAGGTTGGGTCAGCAAGGGATGCAGGCGCAACACATAAGAGGAGGGGTATGTATGGCAAAGAGGAATATTAAAGAGGAAGCAAAAGAACTCAATGAGGGAATGGCACAATTGGCGAGAGCGATCCCTGGGGTTATGAAGGGATTCAATGAACTTCATCATGCTGCAACAGCCGACGGAGCACTTTCCACGAAAGAAAAGGAACTCATTGCCTTGGGAATTGCTGTTGCAGTGAGATGTTCTCACTGCATCGTAGCTCACGTTGGATCAGCTTTACAAGCCGGTGCAACTAGAGAAGAAATAATGGAAGCTCTAGGTGTGGCAATTATGATGAGCGGTGGCCCTGGAGTTGCATATTCAACTGAAGCAATGGAGGTCTTTGAAGGCTTGACGCAGTGAGCAACCGTAACAATATGTTGCTACCTACTCAGGTATGAAGTACTTCAAATTCTTATGGACTTGTTGTGTAAGGTAGTAACAACAAAGTCATCATGTTGTCGATTGAAGGCTAAGTAGCACAACTGCAACAAAGGAGAGCAGGAGTTTTGGCGGTGGGCCGTTAGGACTCCTTGTTCTCTCTTGAAGGATTCTGCCACAATCTTGCTAGTTTCGAAAGGCACATAATCTACATCTTTAAGCGACTTAAATACCAAAAAACTGGAATGGTCTGCGAGCAAGGGAATCATTCTCGAACAAGAGGTGACGCATTGTTAGGTAATTCAAAGATTATTGAAGTGGAGAACTTAGAAAAATCGTATGGGGATGTACATGCGGTCAAAGGAATCAGTTTCTATGTTGAGAAAGGGAAACTTTTTGCCTTTCTCGGTCCCAATGGAGCTGGTAAATCTACAACTGTTGACATACTCTGCACTGTACTAAAGCCTGATAGCGGGACTGTGATCATTGACGGCAACATTTTGGGTAAAGAAGATCATGCCATAAGGCAGTCCATAGGAGTGGTATTCCAATATGGTGTCTTAGATAAAACGCTGACAGTATGGGAAAACCTAATGTTCAGGGCTTCCCTGTATGGACTTAGCGTGGCATCTGCTCGAGAAGCCGTGGAACATGCTTGTCAGTTGACAGGAGTGACCGATATTGTTAACCGCCCCTATGGAAATCTCTCTGGCGGACAGCGTAGACGATGTGACATTGCCAGGGCGCTAGTTCATACACCGAAGGTGCTTTTTTTAGATGAACCTACTACGGGTTTGGACCCTCAAACCAGAAAAAGAATGTGGGACCTGATTATTCATATGAAGGAACAGCTTGGCACTACTGTGTTTATAACTACGCATTACATGGAAGAGGCAGCAGAAGCTGACTATGTTATTGTCATCGATGATGGACAAATCGTTGCTAAAGGCACACCCTTGGAACTTAAAGAAAAGTACGCTTCTGACAAGTTAATCTTAGTGAGTTCAAACACTAGCAAGGTTGTAGAGCTCCTTCGCGCCAGAGGTGCTGACTTTGCCGTGAATGGGGACGAAATTACTGTTGCTTTAAAAACATCGCTAGACGCGTTACCCTTACTGGAGATCTGTAAGCAGTATTTACTTTCCTTTGAAGTTGTCTTGGGTTCCATGGATGAAGCATTCATAGCAATTACAGGGAAGGAGATAAGGGAATGATTATGCTTGCTCGAAGGAACTTAACAGTGTTTTTCCGTGATAAAGCAGCTGTTTTCTTTTCGCTCTTATCTGCTTTGATTATATTTGGTCTTTATATATTCTTTCTCGGAGATTTGTGGACCTCAAACCTTGAAAGCATAGTTAACGGGCAAGAGATCATGGATAGTTGGCTCGTTGCGGGTCTTTTGACAGTCACGTCTTTTACTTCGGCCATGGGCGCTTATGGGGTCATGGTGGAAGACAAAGCAAGAGGAATCTCTAAAGATTTTTATGCCAGCCCGGTTAGTAGGGAAAGCATAGTGGCAGGCTATGTACTATCAGCGCTTGTTACAGGGTTTATTGTAGGTGTGATTACATTGGTGCTGGGCGAAGTCTACATTGTGTCCAACGGAGGTAAATGGTTGGATGTTTTTTCTTTCATAAAGGTCATCGGTGTTCTGATAATCACTTCCGTGATGAATAACAGCTTACTGTTTGTACTTGTATCTTTCTTTTCCACTCCTGTTTCATTTTCTGCTGCTAGTACCCTTGTTGGAACCCTAATTGGTTTTATAACTGGCATTTATGTTCCTACTGGGGTACTGTCCAGCTCTATGCAGTGGGTGATAAAGCTGTTTCCAGTTTCTCATGCAGGAGCGTTACTTAGGCAGATAATCATGGATAAACCGTTGTCGCGGGGATTTGGCGGGGTCCCTGTGGACAAAGTGTTTGATGTGAAGGAAATGCTTGGAGTGGTGTTTTCTTTTGGA
>DMVM01000106.1 GCA_003476705.1 Coprothermobacter sp. | reverse complement strand
TCCCTTGTAGGTAAGCTAGAAACAGCCACCGTGCATGCACCAAAGCGCTTCTTCGATAAAACTTCATCCTCACCGACGGTGAGCCTTCTGTAAAACATTTTACTATGAAATATTGGATTCTTCGATACCGTTGCTCAATGAATGCATTCTGTCGAAGTCCCGGGTTTTTTGCATTATCTGGGGTCGACAGATTCTTATATGATGTTAGAGGTATCATTCTTTTCCCGACCAATAATCTCTTTTTTCACCAAATAAGCTTCTCTAAGTTTAAAGAATACGATACTATCCGTTTCTGGCTCTACTATTTTCTTTAGTTCCGTCTTCAGTTTCTCTAACTTTGATTCTGTAATTTGCCCCTCAAAAACAGAATTCTGAACCCATGTAAGGTATTTCCTCCCCGTCTTTAGAACCTTCGCAACGCGTTCTTCGCCAACATCGTAAACCATGATCACATACATGTAACTGGTCACCACTCCGCCACAAAAGGCCTGTATGTATCTTCACCCATGAAGTGCTTCTCGAGTTTATAAAGTTCTAGTCTTATCAAAGTCTTGTAGGATACATTTCTCTTGATCTTCTTGTAGTTCAACGTGGACTGCAGTTTTTCGTCAAACACTTGAACAAACTTTTTAGCCCCACTTTCGTTTAGGTAAATGCCATTCAAGCGCTTCTCGAAGTCGGCTGTATCTATTATTTGCTTGTTGACTACACTGAAAACAGCACGATCAGCTATGATGGGCTTGAATATCTCAGCCACATCCAAGTTTAAAGAGAAGCTCCTAAAATTGCTCTCATGCAAAAAACCTATACGAGGGTCAAGATGTGTCTTGTAAATGCTAGACAAGACGGTGCTGTAGACTAGCGAATTAGCAAAGCTTACAAGTGCATTGATGCTGTCTTCAGGTGGTCTTCTAGTTCTCCTCTTTAATTCAAACTCTTCCTGTTCCACGATCTTAGGAAACGCTTCATAGTAAGTTTCATGCATCTTACCTTCCAATGCCATAAGTCTTGGCACGTCTGGTTGATTATCTATATTCTTAATCAAATTTCCAACTAGGTCCAGCTGTGCTGAAACGTCAGCCCCACGTCTTAGATAATATGAAAGTACTTTTTGGATGTTTGCTCCAGCACCTTCAACGAAACGTTTTGCCAACATCAACCGCTTCTGCGGGTCAAGGTAATGTTCCACCTGCTTAACTATCATGAACCCGGAATTATAGTGCTCACGAGGATAAAAGCTTCCTATGTAATACTCGTAATAGTTAAAGAAGTGCAGAATGATCTCGTTTTTGGCAAAGAATTCTAAAGCCTCTTTGTTCAAGTCGATTTCCCCGAAGAGGTAGATTTCGCTTGTGTTTTCGACAGGAATGTAGCGCTTAACACCTTCGCTATTCTCGAAATAAACTGTATTTGCCTTTCTAGCCAGTCTGCCACTCTGAAAAACGTAGATTGGCCTACTCACGATTGACAAAACTCCCTATAAGAACAGGGCCCACACCCTTTTGGATTGCCTTTAGGAGGGTAAGGCTGGGTTACAGTGTCAAGTATGCTTGCTATGAGTTGATCCAACAATTCTATTTCTTCTTCTCCGAGTTTTACGTAAACCCGCTTTTTCTCTTTAGGGAACAAAAGAACCCCGTTAACGCTGATTCCTCGCTTCTTAAGTTCATACATGTAAAAAAGGAGTTGGAGTCTAGCACTTTCTTTAGATTTCGATGACTTTTTCACTTCACCAATGAGGATATTGCCTTCTTTAACATTTATAAGATCGATCTCGATGTTATCAAGGATTATTTTCTTCATCTCGCGAGCATAGGCATTCTCGCTAATAAGCCTACCCATTTCGAGCAGTTCATTATCTTGAAAAGGAATGATTTTGTGAGCCTGCAACCATGCCTCCCTAGGGCAGTTTACAAAACTATACACAATTGTTCCAGAAATTTTTATCTCTTCTACCATCGCCTACTAGCACCTACCGTTTTGAAACCTGTTAATGAGTCATAGTAATCACAAAGGTTCCCCGGTGGTATGTACAGAATACCTTGGTACCGCTCTGTTTCATAAGGGATGAACTGCGGTGGGATATTGTCCAGCCTAAACGGAACAGAAACTACGTACGAATAAAAATCACGCTTTATGCTTTGAAAAGCATGCATCCTTTCAAAACGGTCTTCATTTGCTCTTATCTCCATGTACCTGGCAAAGAGCCTTTCACCTTCCTCATCCACAGGAACAAAAACTTCTAACCGCGGATAATCTTCTTCTATGACTTTGAAGCTACTTATGGGGCTCTGTTCCACGGGACCATCAAAGCGTAGTTTCTTTAAGCTCTCCATTATGGCATCTGAACTTCCTTCTACGTCCTTTCTTCGGACCAATGCCTGTTGATATTCATCAAAAACCGAAGCCAGTTCAGTTTCCGAAAACCGCTTTCCACTCAACAACCTTTCTGTGATGTCAAGGAGAATTCTGTCATAGATTTGACCGGCAAACAACTTCCCATCATTGGCTAGCTTCTCCACCTTTACGGTGCCGCGTGATTTTGCATGGCGGTTGCATCGTCCTGCCGACTGTACGATGGAATCCAAGGGCGCTAAGTCTCGGTAAAGAATATCAAAATCGAGGTCTACGCCAGCTTCAATAACTTGAGTAGAAACCAAGTTCCTGTAAGTGTGCTTCTTTATCCCTTTAATCCTCTTAAGACGCTCTTTAGGAATAACATGTCCAGATAGGAAAGTAAAATCATCAGCAACACCTGCTTTGCGCAAACTATCGAAAAATTTTTCTGCTTCCGATATTGTATTGAATATAAAAGCATGTCGCTTACTCTTAAAATCCAAAGATATCACCTCTGTGAAAAAATTGCTTAGTTCTTTCGTTTCCTTCCGCAGATCTGAACAGTCCAAAACATATCTGTTTAACTGGTTTCTGTATTTATCAGTTTCAACTATTTCTGAACCAGACGACAACAAGATTGGTTTAGTAGCAGTCATAAAAATTACATAACAATCCAATTCTTCCGTTATTCGCTTGATTAACTCATCAGTCAATTTCCAGTACTTTACTGGTATGGCTTGAACCTCGTCAAGTATAATTATGCTCTTAGCGAGTTTGTGAAATCTCCTTAGGTCATGATTTCTATAGGAGATCAGAGAGTGGAAAAACTGGACAAAAGTAGTTATTACCAGCTCGCTGTTCCATCCTTCAGTGAGGATCTGCGATGCAGCTGAGTCATACTCTACTTCCTCATCCCCACTGTTTTTGACAGTGTAAATTGGGCCGGATAGATGGTGATCTTGAAGTAGAATGGTAGAATCGACCTTGATTCCCAGGGAGGTTAGCATTTCGCTTATGGCGCTAGCATTGTCTTCAATAATGCTTATGAATGGTAAGGCATATATGATATGAAAATCCTGCCCTTTCTCTTCCCTTAATCTCTCCTTCAGGTAAAAAGCCAGTGCCATACTCGTAAGTGTCTTGCCCAAGCCTGTTGGTAAGGTCAGGTAAAAAATCCTTTTGTCGCCATCGGCGCATAGCTTTTTAAAAGATTCCAAAGAATCCTGCTGTGCTTCATTCCTTAACTGACTTAAAGGAGTGGGCTTTAGCTGTAAAGCATACTTTCGAACTTCTGCAGGAGTAATCTGTAGTGTGGTCCTAGGAGGTATTGAGCCTAGTACCACCTCATCTTTATCAGCTTCCAAAAGCACCGAATACAGAAAGGCCATTTTTACGTAAGCGCTCAAATCACTATTTCGCAGATACCGCTTCACCTTACCTCTAAAGAAGTTTGCTTCTTCATAAAAAGTGTTAATCCATTCTTTTATAGAACCCTTGTTTAAAGGTAGACCTATCTTCTGCGCTAAGCTATTCAGCCTTTCTTCTTCAATACCCTCCACTTGCTGCAGAAGTAAGTTTTGATCTGTCTTTTCAAAAAGAAGCATATTGCTAACATCATCTAAATTACCGTGATGCTTGAGAACGCTCACATAAGCATTTAGTAATAAACTGATATCTTTATTGTTGGGATCGACTTGCTCTTTAAACAAATAGTAGGTCACAAGAGCAGATAACTTCGAGTGCTGAGTCAATCCAGATTTCGATCTGTAACCGCTCAAATATTCTTGGAAATACTTAGTACTTTTACCAATATCATGAATTAGCCCAATCATGCGTGCGGCATTTAGCATTTCTTGATAGTCATCATTCCCAGCTGGATAATACTGTTTCACAATTTCCTGAGCGATGGTAGCGACTTTAGTTAAATGTTGCTGAAGCAACTTGCCAGGGTGTGAATAAAGATCTAGCCTATCCTCAGTAGAATTAGAAGAACACAATGGCCTTTTCTCCTACGACATAAACTTCGCTGAAAACTCCGCTAATCATTTCGCCATTTTCCTCTATAACGACGTCTTCATATCGAGTCACTGTTCTGTCAGGGGTCATGGTGACCGGCACCCGTTCCTTGAGCATTCTCTTTGGTTTCCCTTCCTGCGCAAAGAAGTCGATGCTTTCGACCACTGAGGTTGGTACAACGCTACTCACAAGCTGTTTGCCGCTACTGAGTTCACAAGAATAGGTACCCACATACTGGAGATTTGCTAAAAGTTCACTAAGTCCTAAAGACAAAGTGAACACACTCTTATGTTCCTTAAGCATGGTGGCCAAATCTTGCTGGACAGTATCGTTCACGACATAAATCCGGTATGCAGGATCTTTAATAAACTCCGCGGGTATTTGGGTTCTACCTTTTTTCCCGGTCAAGTCGCGTCCTTTAGTGTTTTTGTAGTTCAGAGCCATTCGAACTTTTTTAACAGGGTGAAGAAGTTCTATGCCTATCCTTGTCCCTTGTAGTTGCTGGATGTAAATATCCCTATCTAAACCCAAAATCGCGCCGACCATTCCAAGGACCGCCGTAGGCGGAGGAAAAGAGTGCGTAAGCATGGAGGTGTTGGTGTCAAATCGGCGGAAAAGCGCAAGGTCACCCCAGACGTCAAACACTACCACTTTCATGGCTCTGAAAAGTAAAACTGTTCTACTTCAAGACCAGCCTGTTTTACAGCATCAGCCAGCTGAATCTCATTGCCATCAAGAACAGTCTTTAGCCTTTCGTCCTGCAGAACGCGAACCTTGGCTACTGAGTCTCGGTTATCTGCTAAAAGGTCCACAAGCGAACCAATTTCCAGTTTATAATCGTCAGGATCTCTAATTTCTTCGCCTCTCTTGTCGCTTTCCATTTTTAAATACTTGTCCAGCTCTCCCAAGAACATATCTTCATCATGATACCGTACTTCTAGTAGAAGCCTGGGCATTTGGCTTTTAGACGTAGTGAACAGCACCTTGGTACCGTTCCACATGGCTTCATACATGAGATCCAAATCTTCTTCAGTCAAATTGATACCTTCTATTTCAGCGACTCTGTTGTTAGCTACCCCATAAAAGCCAATCAGTGCATAAGGAACCAGGTACTTCCCTGTAAATGTTCCCTGTTCTTTGCCTTCACCAGATGGCATGACAGTGGTGCCTTTCACGTACTCCTCTTTGACCCTGTGGAGGCTTCTTCCAAACTTAAACTGAACTGGTCCAGTTATGGAAACATTTCCTCCTGTAGTTTTATCTTCTTCACCTGACTTCGAGGACGCTTTTAAAGCAAAGGTGGCACCAAACAACCTTAAGTCAATGCATTGCTCAAGAGCCTTGTATGGGTCTTTGTTATAGCTTTTCTTAACACGTTCTTTTTTGGTAACCACTTTCCCGTCTTTCTTCTCACCGTAAATGAAGATTTCTTTGTCTTTGTAGTCATGCAAGTAATCCCTAATAGTTCGCTTTAGTCTGACGTCGGTTACGTAAAGCAAATCTGTTTCATCATCAATACGCGGTCTGTTTTCGTTAATGGGGTCACCGTTCGGATTAGCAAAGCTTACATCATAGAGAAACACTATTTCTCTTTTACCACCTAACATACTTCTCATTCCTCCTCCTCTGCAGTCTGCATTTCACCTTTTTTATGCCTTGGCTCCCATGCCAAGTTCATGCCACAGGCGAAATAAAAGTTCAGTTCACCAGTGCTTGCATTCCAATAATCTGCAGCTTGCAAGATGTAATATGAGGCTTCTGTAAGATAATCTTTCGCCATGAAGAGTAGTGCCCCAACATTACCACCAACATCTGAAGCAGACGGACTTCCCAAAGAAGCTCCAAGTTGGTCAATTTTCGCTCTGAGTTTGGGTACAAGTTCTTTAAAATCTTCCTCTTTCATTCTTAGAACCTTGAGCGAAGAGGCTATGGTCCCGGACCTGCCCATGGCATATTGTGCCTGAATT
>DMVM01000014.1 GCA_003476705.1 Coprothermobacter sp. | reverse complement strand
TTGTAAGCATGGTCATACTTTTTGTCGTACTTTTTATTACTCTTCCAGGTATGTTGAAAGTGGTGAATCAGTATCAGCGCGCAGTGTTGCTACGGTTTGGAAAGCTTCAGTCAGTGCTTGAACCCGGGTTAAATGTGATACTGCCTTGGGGAATTGATAGGGCGTTGTATGTGGAAATGCGTACTACCACCATTGACGTTCCAAAACAGGACATAATTACACGGGATAACGTTCCCGTATCAGTGGACGCAGTGGTCTATTTCAATGTGTTTGACCCTAAGTTGGCTGTACTAGAGGTTCAAGACTACAGACAAGCTACTACCCTCTTGGCTCAGACCATATTGCGTTCTGTATTAGGGTCCCATGAATTAGATGACATGCTCAGCCAACGAGAAAAGCTTAACGAAATGCTCAAACTGGATCTTGACAATGCCACTGATCCGTGGGGAGTTAGAGTCACTGGTGTGGAGATAAAAGCAGTGGATTTACCCGAAGACATGAAGCGCGCCATGGCGAAACAAGCCGAAGCAGAGCGTGAACGTCGGGCGAAGATCATATCCGCTGAAGGTGAATACCAAGCTTCTGAAAAACTAGCTCAAGCTGCTGAGGTGATTGGTTCCACAAGAGTCGGTGTCATGCTTCGTATGCTGCAAACACTATCAGAGATAGCTGTTGAGAAGAACAGTACCATAGTATTTCCACTCCCCATGGAGGTCTTAAGGTATTTCGATGTTAAGGGAGAGAGGGAAGATGAAACAGGTTCTTAAGGGTTTGCTCGTAGTTGGTTTACTGGTGGCCATCATATTTGGATCCTTGTACATGGTGGGTTATTCCCATTCTTCAGGTAACGTGACTACGCCAAGTCAATTGGATTGGGAGCATTACTTCCAGGAGATCATGAAACAAGTTACCGGACCTGGAAAGGCAACACCCTACAGACCAACACAGTAGAAAAGAGGAGGTAATACAAATTGGCTCGGGTATATCTTGAGCATGTGTGGAAAAAGTTCGGCACCGTTGTAGCCGTGAAGGATTTAACACTGGAAGTCAAAGATGGTGAGTTTTTCGTACTTTTAGGTCCCAGCGGTTGCGGAAAAACTACCACGCTCAGAATGATAGCTGGGTTAGAAGATGTAACTGAGGGAACCATCTACATTGGAGATCGTGTTGTTAACGATGTTCATCCTAAAGACCGCGATATTGCCATGGTGTTTCAAAACTATGCGCTTTACCCACACATGTCGGTGTTTGACAACATAAGTTTTGGACTGAAGCTCAGGGGCTTACCCAAAGAAGAAATTAAAGCCAGAGTTGATGAGGTAGCAGGGTGGTTGGGTCTAAAGGAACTGCTTAACCGAAGGCCACGGGAGCTTTCCGGCGGCCAAAGACAAAGGGTAGCACTGGCAAGGGCTTTAGTGAGAAGGCCGCAGGTTTTCCTCATGGACGAGCCGTTATCCAACCTTGATGCAAAACTAAGAACCCAAGCCAGAGGTGAACTACTCAGGTTGCACAAGGATTTTCCAACTACGACCATCTATGTTACTCACGACCAAGTAGAGGCAATGACCTTGGGTGATCGCGTGGCTGTGATGATGGATGGCACTTTGCAGCAGGTAGATAGCCCACAGATGCTCTACCTATATCCGGCAAACCGGTTTGTAGCAGGCTTTGTTGGCACGCCTCCTATGAACTTTCTTATCATGGACATCGTGACTGAAGAAGGTCAAATGTACTTAAAGCACAGCGGATTAAAGGTACCTGTTACAGCAGATATGGCAGCTGGCCTCAAAGATTATCCCAAAGACAAAGTTTTGATGGGCATAAGACCTCAAGATGTTCATTTGGCTGATGAAGCCAGAATGATTGAGAATCCTGGTTGGGTTTTGCACTGCGTCAGTGATGTAGCAGAAAGACTAGGTACGGAAACATATGTTCACTTTACCCTGAACGACTTTGAACTGGTGGGGCGCGTTTCTGCTGTGCGTACAGTTTCCATGGGTATGGAGTGTGACATTTACATGGATATGACTGGTGCTCATCTATTTGATCTGGATACCGGAGTACGAGTGTGCAGTGGCACTGCTCTAGAAAAAATGGAAACCAGGTTAGGGCTGAAGGCAGAGCCACAGCTCAGAACGGCGGAGCAGTCTGAAGAGTAAGAAAAGGAACAGGCTATTCTTTTATTGTGCAGTAGGGAAATAACACCTTTACGTTTGTACGGTCATGGAGAAAAAAGAAGAGAGAGTGTCAAAGCGTAGCAAAAAAACTAATGAAAAGCCAGTAGTCTTGGTGGCTGACGATGAGCCTTCCATAAGGGAACTAGTTCAAACTGTTCTTTCTCAGCAGTCATTGGAAGTAATTACCGCATCGGATGGTGAAGAAGCACTTCAAGTTGCAGAAGCTCAGGTTGTGGACTGCGCATTAGTGGATATTCGCATGCCCGAGGTGGATGGCTTAGCTGTTCTTGAACAACTGGTATTGAAAAATATCCCCGTCATTGTCATAACTGCCTACGGGACTTCCGACGTCACAATTGAAGCTATGCGCAGAGGTGCCTACGATTTCATAACCAAGCCCTTCGACATTGACGACCTGGCGGAAAAGGTACGCAAAGCACTGGACTACTCCAAAACCACTGAAGTGTTACCCATAAAGGGCAGTAAAGAGACATCATCACTAATGGTGGGCATGTCAGCTGCTATGCAGGAAGTTTATAAACTCATTGGACGCGTAGCTTCCACCGATGTAACGGTGCTCATAACGGGTGAATCGGGTACGGGAAAGGAATTGGTCAGTAGGGCAATCCACTACAACTCACACAGAAACAAGGGGCCCTTTGTGGTGGTTAACTGTGCTGCCATTCCTGAAGATCTGTTGGAAAGCGAACTGTTTGGTCACGAAAAGGGTGCCTTTACCGGTGCTGATGAACGAAAGATTGGAAAGTTTGAGCTGGCAAACCATGGTACCATTCTTCTCGATGAAATCGGTGACATGAGCCCCATGCTTCAAGCAAAGATCCTTCGTGTGCTTCAGGAGCACGTTATTGAGCGCATTGGTGGAACCAGGTCCATACCCGTAGATGTCAGAGTTTTGGCAGCTACTAACAAAGATCTGCAGAGCTTAGTAAAGAGTGGTAATTTCAGAGAAGATCTTTATTTCCGGCTGAATGTGGTTCAAATACAACTGCCTCCACTACGAGAGCGAAAAGAAGACATACCGCTGCTGGCTGATCATTTCATTAAGAAATACGCAGCGGAAACGGGCAAGGAGGTTACTGGAGTTACCCCGGAAGTCATGGCGGCATTAATGGCCTATGACTACCCCGGAAATGTAAGGGAGCTGGAGAACATCATAGCTCGTGCCGTTGCTTTGTGTTCAGGTAAAGTTCTCACTCTGGACGTGCTTCCGCCTCAGGTTGTTGAACCGAAACCCGCCTTGAGGCCTTTAAAAGAGGTTCTGTTGGAAGCAGAGCGTAGAGCTTTCAGGCAGGCGGTTACCATGGCAGGCTTGGATCCACAGGCAGTAGCAGATTTGCTGCAGGTGGACCTGGATTATGCAAAGAAGCGGTTGAAGGAGTGGTTTTCCAGTGTGGGCAGTAATTGACCTCTTGGTTTTTCTTTCGTCCTATGCTTTAGCTTCTTTAACAAAATTTGGCTTCCCCATACCTCCCGAAAACCTTGAGTCCATGTTGATTGTTCTCCCTTGGTCTGCCTTAATATTTTTGTTTCTCATGTATTACCTGGATGCCTATGCCACCTATACCAGATCCTTTGAAGACATGGCTTGGGCGACTGTTATTTCCATTGCAGGTGCCAGCCTTGCTTCCTTGGTGCTGTCATTCTGGCTTAGGGCTTTTGCGTTTCCAAGAAGTGTTATGCTTTACGCACTCCTGTATCAGCTACTGCTATTTTTCCTTATTACTTGGCTTAAGGTTCGGTTCATATCCAAGGAGCCTTTCCCCAGTGTGTTCGTCAAAGGGGTTGATGAAAGTATTGCTTCACTGCTTTCTAGTAATAAAGCTCAGTCCATTGATGAAGCCCAAGCCATTGTCATAGCTGGTTTAGATTTGGTGGAGGAGCTAAAGAAAGGTATTGAGCATGGTAAACCAGTTATTATTGATCCTACGGTGGAGCAAATGGCTCTTCTCAACGGTCTCATGGTATCTTTCGATGACCATCCTTTTATACTTATCCATTCGTGGGTTTTTGATCGAGTACAGGTTTTCTTAAAAAGAGTAGTGGATATTATTATCGGGCTTTTAGGGAGTGCCATAACAGTGATTCTTTTGCCTTTTATTGCCTTAGCCATTTTCATCGACAGCCGCGGCCCTATTTTTTACACCCAGAAGCGCTTGGGGCAAGGAGGAAGGACCTTTAAGGTGATAAAGTTTAGAACCATGATACCTGATGCGGAAAAGTACACAGGTCCGGTGTTGGCTAGTGAAGATGATCCAAGGATTACAAGGGTTGGAAGATTCCTAAGGAATGCTAAAATAGATGAGCTTCCTCAATTATGGAATGTTCTTATAGGGGATATGAGCTTTGTGGGGCCCAGGCCGGAAGTGTCTAAATACAAAGAGTTTTACTCTGGGGAGAATTCAAGAGTACTCGCCATACGGCCGGGGATCACGGATATGGCTTCAGTGAAATACAGAAACGAGGAACAGCAATTGGCATTAGCTCAGGATCCGGCAAAGTATTATACGCAAGTCATCCTTCCTGATAAGTTGAAGCTGAACAGGGACTATGTAAACAATGGAATAGGGTTGGTGAAGGATGTTGCTATTATCTTGAAGACATTATTGGGCATAAAATGACCAGACATAAGCTGGCGCAAGATATGTTATTGCATTATCGAAAAGGGCTTATTATCCTTTCCCATGTCGCCGTCATTGTATTTTCATATGTAGCAAGCTTCTTTTTACGTTTTGAATTTTCCATCCCGCGGAACGAACTCACTCCATTTTTTGTCGGTTTCTTTTGTTTGATCCTTATTAAACCGCTGATATTTGCATTTTTTGGATTATACAGCGGATTGTGGGCCTACGTTTCGATCGATGATCTATGGAGAATCATCAAGGCAAACGTGGTATCTTCCGTCCTCTTGGTGGTTGCTGTCTGGCTTTTGGGTTGGCATGGTTTTCCACGGTCGGTTTTTATCATGGATTTTGTTCTGTGTACAAGCTTGGTGGGGGGGTTAAGGTTTGTGTCACGTATTCTTAAAGAAGGCTATCATCGTACTTATGATTTGCGATCCAAAAAGATTTTGATTGTCGGCGCAGGGGCTACGGGGGTCATGCTTCTTCGTGAATACCGTAAACATCCGAGCATGGGCAGGGTCGTCGGGTTTATAGATGATGACCGGGTGAAATTGAACGAGACGATCCATGGCATAAAGGTTTGGGGGACACGCAGGGCCATCCCTAAGGTCGCCGAAAGATTCGGCGTGGATGAGATCGTCATTGCCATGCCTGAGGTAAGAGGCGACCAGATGCGCGATGTCTTGTCGTATTGCGAGAAGACCACCGCGAAGATTAAGATGGCCCCGCAGATGGATAAAATATTGAGCGGCAAGCTGGTGATCAGGCCGCGGGAAGTCCAGCCCGAAGACCTGCTCGGCAGGGAAACGGTCTCAGTAGACCTTTTAAAAGACGTCAGCGCCTATATCAAGGACAAGGTTGTCTTGATCACGGGCGCCGGGGGTTCCATCGGTTCCGAGATCGCGCGTCTGGTCGCCTATTTTTCCCCTAAAGAGGTCATTCTTTTCGACCACCATGAGAATTTTCTCTATTTTTTGAATATTGAGTTTAAGGTGAAGTATCCCAAGGTCAAGACAAAGACAGTGATCGGGGACGTCAGGGATGTAGGTTTGTTGAGGCAGCTTTTTTCGACAAGCAGGCCCGATGTCGTTTTTCATGCCGCAGCGCATAAACACGTACCGCTGATGGAAGAGAACCCTGTTGCCGCGGCAAAGAACAATGTTTTCGGCAGCCGCACGTTGATGTATATCGCAAGCCACTACGGCGTCGAGAGGTTCATCCTGATATCCACGGACAAGGCGGTCAACCCGA